>JAGMZX010000005.1:82171-90304 GCA_018005585.1 Candidatus Hydrogenedentota bacterium
AAAATCGCGTGGCTCCGCGAATATCTGCCCGCATGCGACATCGGGTTCCTGGCGCCTCCATCCGTGGCCGCGCCATCCGCGGAACCAGCCGTGCAAGAGATGCTCGAGGCGCCCGCGGAGAGCGCCGCGCCCGGCGCGAAGTGAGAAGCGCGGATGGACGCATCCCGTTTCGAACGTGCGTTCGCCGCAATCGACGCCGCGAACAGCGAAGACCCAAACGTGGAGACGCACGAGGGCCGCGCGTACCCTAAGGAATTGCTATACGGGCGGCGGATGAGCGCGTGGCTCGACCGGTTGCGGCCGGACGCGCCGGAAACGCTCCGGCTCGCCTGCCGCGCGCAGCACCTCCAGCGTTGGAAGGTGCCGCGCGACACCTTTCCGAGGGACCGGCGCGGCTATCTCCTCTGGCGCAAACAAATGTATGACTTCCACGCGGAACTGGCCGCGGCGCTCTTGCGCGACGCGGGCTACGGCGACGCGGAAATCGAGCGGGTCGCCTCGCTCATACGGAAACGGCGACTCGGCGCCGATCCCGACGCGCAATCTCTCGAAGATGCGGCATGCCTCGTCTTTCTCGAGTATCATTTCCCCGAATTCGCGGGGAAAACGGAACCGGAGAAGATGGCCGGCATCCTGCGCAAGACCTGGGAGAAGATGAGCGGCCCCGCGCGCGAACTGGCGCAGTCGTTACCCTATCCAGACGCCGCGCGCGGGTTGCTTGAACAGGCGCTGGCCGCCCCGGACGCGCCCGAATGAGCGTGTGCGTCGGTATTGCGGGCGGCACCGGTTCCGGCAAGACCACGCTGGCGCGCGCCCTTGCCGAATCGTTCGGTGGCCATGCCACGGTCATCGCGGAGGACTGGTATTACCGCGATCAGGCGCATATCCCCTTCGAACAGCGCCTGACCGTGAATTACGACCATCCGGACGCCGTCGAGAGGGACCGGCTCGCGCGGGATGTGGCGTTGCTGAAGGCCGGGCATGCCGTTGCCGCGCCGCAATACGATTTCACCACACATACGCGTTGCACCGCGGCAAACGTCGTCGAACCGCGCGCCGTCCTCATCGTCGAGGGGCTGCACGTGCTGTGCGATGAGCCGCTGAGAAGACTGCTCGACTTCAAGGTCTTTCTCGACGCGCCTCCCGACGTGCGCCTCATACGGCGCATCCGGCGTGACGCGGGAGAACGCGCGCGCTCGGTGGAATTGGTGCTCGAGCAATACCTGCGCGACGCGCGGCCCATGCATGAGCTTTTCGTTGCCCCGTCCATACGCTACGCGGACTTGATAATCGAAGAGGATTGCGATACTGCCATGGCCATAGCTCGCATCGTCCAGGTCATGCAGAAGACAGGCGAGCCGAAGTAATTCAGACCCCGACGTCGTCCCCAATATCTTTCCCGGAAATCCGTTGCGCCTCACCCTCAATCTGTCCGCGTCAGAAGGTTGAGTTTGGGCATTACAGGTGCGGTGGGGCGCGCGCTGCGCCGTATCGTAGAAGAGGGATCGGGGCGGCCTCAACTAACTCTGCTACGTTTGTTTTGGTGTCGTGTCCGCACTTCTGTGGAAGCAAAACCAGAGCTCATCGAAACACACAGGCATCCGAGCGCTATTCGCCGCCGAATGGGTCAGGCAAAGGCGAATGCGGCGCGAAATGGGCGCGTTCTTCGGCCGCCTTTATGAATACCGACAGAAGAGTGATGATGGGCAGATAACCTCTTCCCCCGCTGACGTCCGGACATGGCTTCAGTCCGCGGAAGCGTTTCTTGACGCCATCAACAAACTCATCTTGCACAAGCTTGCCCATGATGACCGAGACCACAGGGCCTGGTGAATCTTAGCGCGAACTGACTGGCCGCGTTGAGAAACGAGAAGCGGAACAGCATGTCGCCAATGGAACTTCCTCAATCCGGCCCGACCTCGACGACGCCGAAGGCTTGGGCGCCGTCTGAGGAACCGCTGAGCACTTCCCCGCCCTTGCCGCTTGCCTCCCGATAGCGGGATGCGATTTCGAGCACTGCGTCGCCCGCGCCCGCGCGGCCCAGCACCGCGACGAACCCGCCGCTGCCGCCGCCCGTTATCTTTGCGCCGAAAATACCCCGCCGGGGTCCCGCCTCGCGCGCAAGCGCGACGATGCGGTCGGTGCCGTCCGACCCGATATTGCAGGCGTTGTAGCTTTCGTGCGCCTGGTACATCATCTCGCCGATAAGGGAGAGCGCCTCGTCGTCCGGCGCGGGCGCGCGCAGCAACGACCGCACGAGACGCACGCGCTGCTGTTCGTAAACGGGATGCTCGACGGGACGGCGCACGGCGTAAATACGGCTGCGGTCCACCTGGGTTACCGCGTCTGTCGTGCCGCCGTAGTGCGACACGAACTCGCGCCCGCTGACCGTCTCAGGCAACCGGCTGCGAAATCGCGCCTCATATATGGAGGAGGCGAGGTTCACGAGACAGCCTCCCCAGAGCGGATCCTCGATTTGCACGCGCCCGTCCCCGGCCGGCGTCACGGTCAGCTTCGCCATGTCTGCGATGATCCGATAGCCCATGAACGCGCCGATGCGCACGGAGGTGTAGTCGGCGCCGGTAATCGCGTGCCGAATACCGGAATCGATGGCCCAGATGCCAACATTTTCGGGGACCGGCACGGCCTCTTGCAGTTCGGCAGGCTGACACAGGAGCGCGACCAGCTTGTCACGCTCGCCGAACACAGCGGTCATCTGGTCCATGACCCCGCACGGCGCGCCAACGACAAGATTCTCCGCTTTCTGACACAAGAGCGCCACATCGCGTCCACCGGTTTCGAGACCCAGCAGCGCCGCGACCGCGTACATGGCGGCGACCTCGATTGCCGCCGAGGAACTCACGCCTTTGCCGAGCGGCACATCGGACGCCACGAGCACGCGCAGACCTTGCGCGCAACGCGCGCCCTTCTCCCGCAGCAGCACGAGCAACACACCGGCCACATAAGACGCCCAGTGCTCCTCCTCGCTGCGGGCGAACCGGGCGCGCGCGGCTTCATACGGTATCGGGACGCCGTTCGGGGCGAGTTCCTCGAGGTCCAGAGACACGGTTGCATGGTCCGCGTTTCGGAGGTCGGCGCTGCGCACGGTGATGCGTGGCGCGGCATCCGCCTGTGCGACGGCATAGGCCGCGCGCGCGAGGGGCATTTCGAGCACCAACCCGCCGCTGTAGTCCGCGAAACCGCCCATCAGGTCGAGCCGCCCGGGCGCGCGCGAGACGAACAGCGGCCGGTCCGGCACGAAGAAACCGCTTTGTCGGGCGAGTTCCCGTTCGAGTCGCGCCATATCCGGCGCCCGGTTCACCGCGCCGTCCGGCAACCTCCACATGACGGACATTCTCCTTCCTTGATTCCGTGCGATGTCGAAATGGTCCGGGGGATCACCCGTTGACCCGGCGATCGCGGAGATAATGGCGGTTCAGAAAGACCTTGGACACTTCCTGCGCCGCGGGATCGAGTTGGAGCGTCTGATAGGCAATCCGGGCAATCTCTTCGAGCATGACGGCGTGACGCACGGCGGCGGGGCAGCTAGGGCCCCACGTCACCGGCCCGTGATGCGGGAGCAACACGCCGGGCATTTCACCGGGTGTCAGCCCGAATTCCGAAAGGCACTCGACTATCGTGCGCGCAAGATTTCGCTTGTAGTCCGAACGCAGTTCGCGCGCGGTGAGCGGACGCGCCACGGGAATCGCGCCATTGAAATAATCCGCGTGCGCCGCGCCCAGACACGGGATGGCGCGGCGCGCCTGCGCCCAACTCGTGGCATAGGCGGAGCGGACATGCACGATGCCGCCGACGTCCGGAGACTGCTGGTAGAGATAGCGGTGCAGCGGCGCGTCGGGCGCCGGCGATGCGTTGCCGTCCACGGGCTCGCCCGTCTTCAGCGATAGGACCACCACGTCGGCGCGGCAGCAATCTTCAAGGGGCGCGTCCGCGGGCAGGATGCCGAAGACGCCCGCGGCGCGGTCGACGCCGCTCACGTTGCCCCATGCGAAGCTGACCAGGCCCGCGTCGATGACGGCGCGGCTTGCCCTGAAGACCTCTTTTCTCAGATTGTCGTATGTCATGGCGTCACCGTGTTTCCTCGCGCAGGACCAACAACTCTTTCATTACTCCGAAGAGGTTCTCGGCATACGCGCGCGTGCCGAGACTATCGTGCAGCTTCTTGTACTGCGCGAACAGCCGTTCATAGACCTTGTGATTTTTCGCGTCAGGCGCGTATTTTTTGTCGCGGACGGCCGTCATGGCCCCAGCCGCCTCGGCGAAGTCCGCGTGGCCGCCTGCCGCCGGCCCCGCGACGACCGCGCCCGCCATCGCCGCGCCCAGCGCGCAGGTCTGTTCGCTGCGCGAGACTTCCATGGTGCGATTCATCACGTCCGCGTAGATTTGCATCACGAGCGGGTTCTTTACCGGAATGCCGCCGCAGTTGATCACGCGCTCGATCTTGACGCCGTATTCGGCAAAGCGCTCGAGGATGATGCGCGCGCCGAAGGCGGTAGCCTCCATGAGCGCGCGATAGATTTCCTCCGCGCGCGTATGCAGCGTCAAGCCGATGACCCCGCCGGTCAGCCGCGGGTCCACGAGCACCGTGCGGTTGCCGTTGTGCCAGTCGAGCGCGAGCAGACCACTCTCGCCCGGCTTCAGCGCCGCCGCGCCGCGCGTCAGCGCCTCGTGCGAACCCTTTTCCGGGCCGCCGGGCTGCATATAATTCACGAACCAGTTGAAAATGTCGCCCACGGCCGATTGGCCCGCCTCCAAGCCATAATGGCCGGGCAGAATCGATTCGGGCACGATGCCGCACAGGCCGGGGATATCCGGCATCGGCTGACCAAGCGGACTGACCGCGAGGTCGCAACTCGATGTGCCCAGTGCGCGCACCAGCACGCCCGGCTGAATCCCGGAGCCGACGCCGCCCAGGTGCGCGTCGAACGCGCCGACTGCCACAGGAATGCCGGCGCTCAGGCCCGTCTTCGCGGCCCACTCCGCCGTCAACCCGCCCGCGGTGTCCGCAATGGTAAAGCACTTGTCCGGCAGCGTCTCGCGCAGCCGCGCCAGCCCCGGGTCGAGTTTCGCGAGGAACGCCGCGTCGGGATAGCCGCCCCACGACGGGTGATAACTCGCCTTGTGGCCCGCGGCGCACACGCAGCGCTTCACCCGCGACGGCGGCGTTGTCCCGGTGAGCACCGCGGGAATCCAGTCCGCGCACTCGACCCAGGTATGCGCCGCGGCGAAGACCTTCGGCGATGTGCGCAGGCAGTGCAGCGTCTTCGACCAGAACCATTCGGATGAATAGGTGCCGCCACACTTGAGCAGGTATTCCGGGCGCAGTTCCCGCGCAAGGTTCGTGAATGCCTCCGCCTCTTCGATGGACGTGTGGTCCTTCCACAACCAGGCCATCGCGGCGAGGTCGTTCTCAAATTCAGGCTGGAAGGCAAGAGGTGTGCCCGACGCATCCACCGGAATCGGCGTACTGCCCGTCGTATCCACGCCGATGCCGACCACGTCCGCGGGCGTGAATCCCGCGTAGGCACGCGCCTGTTCCAGCGTGTCCTGCAGCACGCGCTCAATGCCCGCCACGTAATCCCGCGGATGCTGCCGCGCGAGATTCGGGTCCTTCGCATCCAGCAGGATGCCCGCGTCCCCGTGCGGGAATCCCCACACCGTCGTGGCGATCTCTTCGCCTGTCTGCACGTCCACAAGCAGCGCCCGCACCGAATTCGTGCCGAAATCCAGACCGATGGCGTACTTCCCGCTCATTTCGCGTGTTTCCTCCCTGCCGCGCGCAACCGTTTCGCTCAACCCCAAGCGAACCACAGGCTGATTTTATGCCAGACCCTGCCCTGCTGCAACCTTGGTGCACGTGGCATACGGCCGGGCCTGAAACCGGCGAGGAACGTGCGGAGTCCGATGAACAAGTCATGGTTCCGTCCCATTGCGGAAAGGGGAAAGCATGTCCGTTCGCTTCAAGCGCGTTTTGTACCGTTGCCTGCTGTTCGGCATGCTGGGCATGCTGTTCGAGGTGTGCGCCATGGCGTGGCAGGTGGGCTGGGAAGGGAACCTGAGCCTGCGCGGCGCGTCGTCGCCGTGGATGCTTCCGATCTATGGTCTCATCGGCGTGGTCCTCGAACCCGTATCCGCGCCGCTGGTCCGGCGGCGCGTGCCGCTGGTGCTGCGCGCGGCGGTGTATATGGTGCTCATCTTCGCGGTCGAATACGTCAGCGGCATGATGCTGTTTGCGGCGGGGATCAACAAAGCGGGCGTCGATAACATGCACACGGTCTGGGACTATCATTGGGCGCGTTATCACCTGCACGGACAGATCGCTCTTGAACTTGCGCCCACGTGGTATGTGCTGGGCCTGACGCTCGAATTCCTTTACAGGCGGGTCGATGCTTGCGCCGCGGCGCTCGCGCTGAAGCTGCGCGGCGATGCGCTGTTCGCCGGTTACGCCGCCGGGAAACGGGAGACCGCGGAATGTCCTTGAATGCGCGGCGGATGTTGACCCGGTTCGTCATTTTCGGCGTGCTCGGCCTCGCCTTTGAAGTCTTCGGCACGGGCCTGGGCCAGTTGCGGCACGGCCATATCGTGATGCGCGGGTACTCGTCGCCGTGGATGATCCCGGTATACGGAATGCTCGGCGTCGTCTTCTGGCCGATCGCCGCGCGCCTGCGCGCGGCGCGTATTCCGCTGCCCTTGCGCGCTGTGGTCTACATGCTCGGCATCTTTGCCGTCGAGTTCGTTTCCGGCATGGTCTTCCTCGCCGTCGGCCTCAACCGGTTCAACGCGGACCGCAACCACGCGGTCTGGGACTACACGGGCGAGCCGTATTCGCTCTACGGGCAGATTTCGGCGCGGTTCATTCCGGCGTGGTATTTTCTCGGCCTTATCGCGGAGCGCGCGTATCTCTGGGTGGATACGTGGGCGACGGCGCTCGCGCTCGGCAAGCGCGCGGAACAGCTCCTGCCGCGAGAGACGGAAGCACATAAGTCCGGTTGAGCCGGCATTACGCCCCGCGTTGTCCGATGACGCGGGCCGGCGCGCCCACAGCGATAGCCTCGGCGGGTATCTCGCCCGTCACCACGCTCCCCGCGCCTATTACCGCGCCCGCGCCGATATGCGCGCCGTCCAGCACCGTTGCTCCGACGCCCAGCCAGACGCCGTCTTCGACCGTGATCCCGCCCTTGGTCTTCAGCGGCTGCTCCATGATCGGTTTCCCCGCGGCGAAGCAATGGTCGTACGAATAGAAGCAGCAGTGCGAGGCAATCTGCACCTGCCTCCCGATGCGAATGGGCGCTTCGTATGCGGCCAGCAGGCAGCGCGGCTGGATATGCGTGTCGTCGCCGATGACGATGCCGCCGCCCCTACCGATCTCAAGGATCGTGTCCCGGTGCAGGCTGACCCGGTCGCCCATCTCCACGCAGCCGGTGGCCTCGTCCGCGCGGTAGATCACGACGCGGTCGTCGATGTAGACATGCGCGCCGGAACGCAGCGCGCGAAAATCGACCTCGGCCCGAGCCGAGATGTACCCGCGCGGATTCAACCGCGCCAGGTAGCGCCTGCCCTTGTACGGCGGCGCAAACCACGCCGCCAAGCGCGCCGGCCACCGGCCGCAACGGCCCGGCCGGGCCCAGCGCATCCAGAACACCGTCCAATACCACTTTGGCCGCAACACGTCGCGGAGCACGCTCATAAGGTCCTCTCTGCTCAGTCCGGCCCGACGCCGTACTGCCGGAAATGATGCTGGAAATGCACTCCATGTATGCGCCCGTAATAGCGCAGCGGCTGCGGCCCCAGCAGCATGTTCGGCGCGAGCCGCTCCGGCTCGCTGTCCACGGCGTCGAGGAAGCGGTCCATCGCGCGCAACAACGCGTCCCGTTCCTCGTCGAGCGCGCCTTCCGCGGGGGGCGTGAACGAAGCCGGCGCCTTGATCGTGCCGCCCGGCCATCTCGTAAACCAGTGGAAGAACAGATAGCGAACTACCGTACTCACGATGGGTATGCCCAGGCTGCGCGTCTTCGGCCCCTCGCCCAGCGAGATCTCGACCGACGCGCGCAGATGCCGCATCAACCCTTCCGGCGTCAGGGTGCCCCACTGCCGCTGCGAGACCGAATGGAT
>JAGMZX010000006.1:0-6788 GCA_018005585.1 Candidatus Hydrogenedentota bacterium
CTTGACAGCTATGACTTCGGGCGCTCTGGTATTGCGCGAATCGACGGCCGGCGCCACCGCTGTGTCGAATCTTGGATGCGAGCCGTGGGACGCGAATCCAGCAACCTGCGCCACGCTGGCCATACCCACGCCATCGAACTTCCGTGCACTCCAGATAACCGACATACACTTCTTCATGCCCAGTCCGCGTCCGCGTCAGGACGAAAAAACGAACGCGGAGCTCCCCCATCTTATCGACCTGACGCAACCCGACCTGCTGCTGCTCACCGGCGACCTGTGGCAGGATAACCCTCAGGGGCGCGGCGAGGAATTCATGCGCTTCGGCATCGAGAAGATCAGCGCGCTTGGCGTCCCCTGGCTCTTTGTATGGGGCAATCACGACAAACTGGATGACTACAAGACGGGGCACGAAGCGTTCACGAGCGCACCGCGCTCCCTGTACCGCGGCGGTCCGGGCGGCGGCAACTATACTGTCCAGATTACCGACCGCGCGGGCAAGCCGTGCTGGGACCTGATTTGTCTCAATTCCAACGAGCGCGGCCTGGGCGCGGCGCAGCACGCGTGGCTGGAATCGCTGCGTACGAGCCGCCAGCAACGGCCGTGCACGTCCCACGCCTTCGCCCTCTTCCACATTCCGCTCAAGCAGTACGACGATATGTGGCAGGCAGGCAAGGCGGCGGGCGCGCGCTTCGAGAAGGTTGCGCACCGCAGCGAGGATGGCTCAACCCTGGGATGGCTCCGGTCGCTGGGGAGCGTGCGCGCCTGTTTTTGCGGCCACGACCACATCAACGACTTTTCGTGCCGCGTCGACGGTATCGACCTGGTCTACGGGCGCGCGACGGGCCACGCAGGCTACGGCGCGAGCCGCGTGCCGAAAGGCGCGAAGATTATCACCGTCAATTGCGAGACCGGCGCATACGCCTGGGAATCCATTCTTGCGGACGGGACGCGCTGGCGCGAAACGTCCGGCGTGCAGATCACGCGCTACGAAGATACGCCCTGGGCGCAAAAGAAGCCGGCGTGAGCAGTGTCTACGCGCCCTCAAATCGGGGTGGCCGTTTCTCCAGAAAGGCGAGTACCCCTTCCGCAAAGTCCTGCGTCCCGAAACTGTCGAACATCTCCTGAATAGCCACGTCCGTGGCGGGGCCCAATTCCATGAGCAGGCTGTCCCAAATCTGCCGTTTGATGACCGACATCGACCGCGGCGAACTGGAGGCAACCAAGCCCTGAGCGTATGCACGCGCCGCAGTGAGCAACTCCTCGTGCGGCACGACGCGGCTCACCAGTCCCAAGCGCAACGCTTCCGCCGCATCCACTTTCCGTCCCGACAACAGAAGGTCCAGCGCGTTTTCCAGTCCTACGACCCGCGGCAGTATCCAGGCAACGCCATGCTCCGCGATAAGCCCTCGATTCACGAACGCCGTGCTGAAAACGGCTCTATCGCTGGCGAACCGGACGTCACAGAACAGAGCGTGGACCAGCCCAAGGCCATACGCCGGTCCGTTGATCGCCCCGATAATCGGCTTGCCTATGCCCGGAAGAAGCGTGTAGGGCTTGCGGAAATCCTCCCGCACGCCCGCGCCTTCGGCGCCTGAGACCTCGTCCCCCGGAATCATGCTCGCGTCGAAGGTTCCCTCCTGTACGCTGCTCAAGAGCCCGAAGTCGGCGCCCGCGCAAAAACCGCGGCCCGCGCCCGTCAATATGATGACGCGCACATCCGTCCGCGCCGAGGCATCGGCCAAGGCGCGCCGCCACTCCGCTTCCATCGAAAAGGTCCACGCATTCAGTTTTTCGGGGCGATTCAGCGTGATTATGGCGACCCGGTCCGCGACTTCATACCGTACTTCATGGAATTCCAACTTAACGCTCCTTTTTCATGCCGGCAATCATCAAGGCTGCTGCACACGGCGCCTGACGCGCGCGTACGCGCCGCGCAGACAATACGGCGGCCGCTATCGCCAGCGCCGACACCAGCAAGTCGCCCCAAGGGGAGCCGGTTTCCGCCGCAACTGACGAAGACTGGAGCGTCTCATGCAGCAACCCTGTCCGTACCGCGCCGCCGTGCGTCACCAACAGGCCCAGGTACTTCTCACCATTCCATTCCAGCCAGAGCGTATGCTCGGGCATCAGCCAGCCCGCCAGGCGGTCCGCGGGCAGCCAGCGCCCGCCCGCCGCGTCATCGAGGAAATAGAAGACGGCCACGTCGCGTGCTGGAACGCCAGACGGAATGGGCAACCATATCCGTTGCGGGACCGGATACGCCGCGCCGGGTTCGACCTCGTATACCGGAACGGCCTCATCCGGCGCGCCGCCATCGCCCGCCAACGACACACGCACCAGTGCGTTCGACTCCAAGGTCAGGTCAAGGCTGCTGGCATCCATGTCGGCATAGTCCGGCTGCAAGACAGGCGTCCGCACGTCCGTCTCGCCGCGGACGACGAACCGATGTTCCACAGGCCCCACGCGGCGTCCCGCGACTGTCTCGGCGCCCGCGCTGAACACGATCTCCGCACCTTCGGTCAAGGACTGCGGCATCGCCCACGCGGCCCAGCCGTCCGCTTCATCGCCACACGCCGAAGGCAGCCATGCGATGGCGTGGTCACATGCATCGCCAACGCGCACCTCACCCCAAACCGACGAGGGCTCGATGGCTTCGCCCGACGCATCGCGCAGCCGCACGTACAGCGTTGCGCCCGGCGCCGCGGCGCGCACGCCGGTTTCCAGCATTCCGCCGGGAAGCGCCTCCACAAATACGGAATCAAAGCCAAACCACGCTTTGCCTCCGCCCGCCGCATACCCCGAATCCGGTCCAGCCAGCCCGCTCGCGCAGTTTTCCGCGCTGCGCGCCCGCACCCAATAAAAGTATGCCGGACCCGGTTCCGGCGCGCCGGCACAACCGCCGCAACCGCCGGCGGTTTCGGGCGCCGCGGACACGTCCGTGAACGACAACGCTGCCAGCCAGCCGGTAACGGGCGCAGCCGTAATGGGGTCATTGGTATCGCTGCGGTACACGCGGTACTCCGTCGCTCCTTCCACCTCGGACCAGATAACCTCCACTCGGTCCTCAAAGAGCCCGTCGCTGGCTGACACGCTCTCGGGCGCCTCCGGCGGGCTCACACAGCCGGCGTCAACGTCGGTTGCGAAAACCGAAACCGTATCCGGCGTGCTGTCCGCCTTGCCGTCATTCACGATGAGCTGCACGACGTAGTGACCGAGGACGTCGGGCGTCAGCAACGGTCTTGGCGTAGTATCCTCGACAAGAAACGCGTTGCTGCCCGGCGGCCGCGCTGAAAGGCTCCACCGGTGCGTCAAGGCGTCGCCGTCCGCGTCGGCGCTCCCGCGTCCATCGAGACGCACCGTCTGCCCGACCAATGCTGAAATGTCCGTGCCGGCGCTGGCCACGGGTTTGCTGTTGGCCGTCGAGACCACCACGGAATCCGGGGCGCTGCTGACCGTACCGTCATGCACCACCAGTTGAACGACGTAGGAACCCGGCGCGTCGATCACAAAGGATGCCACTGCTTCGTTCGCGTTCTGCAGCACGGCGGCGCTGCCCGCCGGACGGCTGGTGAACGACCACGTATACGCGAGCGCGTCGCCATCGACGTCGATGCTGTCGCGCCCATCCAGCGACACGGTTTGCCCCACGAAACGCGTCTGGTCCGAACCTGCTCGCGCGACCGGGGCGCTGTTTTCGGTGCTGACCGTCACCGTATCCGCTTCGCCGGTCCTGATACCGTCGTTTACGACCAGGCGCAAGACATATTCGCCGGACGCATCGACCTGGAACCGGGGCGACACCGTACCACCGTCGAGAAGAACCGCCTCGCTCACTGGCGGCCGGCTCACAAAATGCCACAGGTATTCGAGCGGGTCGCCGTCCACGTCGTAACTGCCGCTGCCGTCGAGCGACACCGTATCACCGACGAACGCCGTGGCGTCCGGTCCCGCATCCGCCACGGGCGCGCTGTTTTCGGTGCTCACCTGCATCGTGTCGGGCGCGCTGCTCTCCGCACCGTCATGGACGACAAGCTGCACGATATACGTGCCGGCCACGTCCACTACAAATTGCGGACTGACCGTATCCGCGCCGTCCAGCACCGCGGCGCTGCCCTCCGGACGCGAGGTGAAACTCCACTGGTACGACAGTTCGTCATTATCCGGGTCGCTGCTGCCGCTGCCGTCCAGCACCACGGTTTCCGTCAGGCCACGGGTCTGGTCCGGCCCGGCGTCCGAAACGGGCGGACTATTGATCGTGGTAATGCGCACCGTATCCGGGTCGCTGCTTAATTCGCCGTCGTTTACGGTTAATTGGACAACGTAGTCACCCGGCGCGTCTACGACGAAATTGGGGCGCACGGTGTTTGCCTGCGCGAGCATAGCCGCGCTGCCCGCCGGCCGCGAGGCAAAGCTCCACGCGTAGGTCAGCGGGTCATTATCGGGGTCACGGCTGGCGCTCCCGTTCAAGAACGCCGCTTCACCGACTTGCTTGCTCTGGTCCGCGCCCGCATTCGCCACCGGCGCGCCGTTCTGCGTGCTCACCTTGACCGTATCGGGCACGCTACCCGCTTTGCCGTCGTGTACGACGAGCTGAATCACGTACTCACCCGTACGGTCCAGCGTGAAGAACGGGGTCACCGATGCCGGATTGATCAACGTTGCCGCGCTGCCCGCCGGCCGGGACGTGAGACTCCATGAGAACGTCAATTCATCGCTGTCGGGGTCGGAACTGCCGCTGCCGTCCAGTGTCGCGACCGTGCCCACTTGGACGTGTTGGTCCGGACCGGCGTTCGCCACCGGTGCGCTGTTAATCGTGCTGACGGTTACGGTGTCTGGCAAACTGGCAAGCGCGCCATCGTTGACAACCAACTGCACGATGTACGCACCCGCAACATCAACCGTGAAAGAAGGGCGCACCGTCGCGGGCGCGGTCAGCGCCGCCGTGCTCCCCGCGGGGCGCGACAGAAACGCCCACGAGAAGGTCAATTCATCCTGGTCCGCGTCCGAGCTGCCGCTTGCATCGAGCGTGACCACGTCTCCAACGCGCGCCGTCTGGTCCGCGCCGGCGCGGGCCACGGGCCGCGTATTGCTGGTACTGACCGTCACCGTGTCCGGAGCGCTGTTGACGGCGCCATCGTTCACCACCAATCGCAGGAGATACTCTCCGTCGGCGTCCGCGATAAAGGTGGGCCGCGCGGTCGCCGCGCCCGTCAGCGCCGCCGCGCTGCCCGCCGGGCGTGACAGGAACGACCACGAAAAACGCAATCCGCCCGACACGCCGTCCACGTCATAGCTCGCGCTGCCGTCCAGTGTCACCAATCCGCCCACGGCAACGGTTTGGTCAGACCCCGCATTGGCCACGGGAGGACTGTTCTGCGTGCTGACCGTCACCGTGTCCGCCAGACTGTTGTCTTCCCCGTCATTCACGACCAGTTGCGCCACGTAGTCGCCCGCAACGTCCACGGTGAACTGGGGGTTTGCCGTGCCCGCGCCTGAAAGCACCGCGGCGCTGCCCGCCGGCCGCGACACCAGCGTCCATGCGAACGTCAATTCCCCGCTCCCGTCCGGATCGTAGCTACCGCCGCCGTCCAGCGTGACCAACGCGCCCACCGCGACCGTCTGCGCCGGACCCGCCACCGCCACGGGAATCTGGTTGTCCGTCGTAATCACAACATTGTCCGGCGCGCTGTCGTCGATGCCGTCGTTCACGACCAATTGCGCGACATACACGCCCGGCGCATCCACATCGAAGCCGGGTGTCGCGCTTGCCGGATTTTCAAAGGTTGCGGCGCTGCCCCCGGGGCGCTGGCTGAACGACCATGCGTACGTCAGCGTATCGCCGTCGTCATCCTGGCTGCCTCTGCCGTCCAACGCCACGCTTCCACCGACGGCCGCAGTCCTGTCCGCGCCCGCATAGGCCACGGGAGGCCGGTTCAATCCGTGGACGGCCGTCGTGTCCGGTGGACTGTCCAGCAAGCCATCGCTCACCTGGAGCTGAATCACGTAGTCACCCCGGACATCGACCGTGAAACTGGGCGTCTGGGCGTTCTTGTCATCGAACTCGGCGGCACTGCCCGCGGGTTTCTCCAGAAACGTCCAGAGGTAAATCATGAAGTCATTATTCGGGTCCTGGCTGCCGGTTCCGTCCAGCGTGACGACATCGCCCAGATAGGCGTTCTGGTCCGCGCCCGCATCCGCCACGGGCGGCTCATCGACCTCGACCGTCGACTGAAAATTCACCAGATACGCGCCCGGACCACCATAGTCCAGCAAATGCAGCAGGCTCTCCTCCTCCGTACCGCCGCCAAGCAGTCTTATCGTGCGCCGTGTCAGCCAACAATTCTCCGGCGGCAGCACGCGCCCGTCATCGCGGAATACACGTCCCACGATGTACGTATCCGGGAGCGGGTTATCCACCATGAGGTATCCCCACTCCGCGGGCATGGATGCCGTGAGCCTGTACGCGAGTTTGGCTTGTTTGGTCACCGGCCCGAAGACGACATTGCTTGCCTGCGCCACAAAGTCCTGCTCGCCCGCGCCGGTCCACAGGACATCGGGCGCGCCGTCCCCCACTTCGTTCAACAAGAAGTCCGGAATCTCGTCATCCTCGGGCAAATCGGCGCGCACAACGCGCACCAGATGGAACGTATCGATGATGGTCACCGCATCGAAGCAGGCGCGGCCTTCCGGGTCTTCCCTGGACAACAGGGCCGCCAGGCCGGTCATGTAACCGCTGTACGCGCTGCCGAACGTCCATGCCGCCACCCGGGCGTTGCCCGGCAAAACGT
>JAGMZX010000006.1:6888-20768 GCA_018005585.1 Candidatus Hydrogenedentota bacterium
AAGTTGATGGGGAATTGTTCCAGCGCCGGCACAGCGATCCAGGCAAATGACAACGTTCCTCCGGTTCCCGCCACTGGCGCCAATTGCGGCGGCGAGGAACCGCCCAGGACGGAATCAAAGGTCCAGCCGCCCGGCAGGGTCTCCTCGAGCCCCAAGCCCGTGATTGCCTTGCTCCCCGTCACGGCGAACTCAATCGTCAAGTCGACCGTGCCGCCGGGCGTATACCCACCGCCGCCCGCGGGTGTGCGCGTCAGGGTCAAAACCGTCTCTGTTTCGCCTTCCCCTTCGCCCTCGCCTTCCCCTTCGCCCTCCCCTTCGCTTGGGGCACACTCCAGCCCCACCTGGAAGACCGGGTACGTCGTATAGACCGGCGTTTCGGAAAAGGCAGGCGAAAGCAAACCGAATTCGGGCGCGGCGCCTGCGCACAAACCGAGCGGCAGCCGCAGCGCCGCTGCTTCCCGGCGCCAGTCCGGCGCGGCATCCTGGTCCCAGTAATATAGCAGCCCCGATGGGTTCTCCACGGAGCAGTCTTCGGGCGCCGCGGCGTCACTCAGGCCAAACGTTTCGTCCCGTATCAAGACCGGCACGCGCACAATGGCGCCGGGCGTCAGAGTGCCCAGTTCCGTCGTGAGCGCTTCGAACGCAAAACGCGGATGTTCTCCGAAGAGCAGACGGACACCGAGCGCAGGCGCAAGGCCCTGATTGGCCACCTTGACCGTTACCTGTGTCTCCGGGTCGCGCAGTCCGCTCAGGTCTATCATGGGCGGGTCGAGCACGAGCGCGGGACTGTTCGTGGGCGACGGCACATTCGTTGCCGTGTACGCGACCGCGCCGCCGCCGAAGGGGATAAGCGCTGTCCATTCCTGCCTTACAAGCTCGCGGTGCAACCATGCGTCCATGTGCTGTTCCGCACCCGCGCGAATCTCCGCTATGCCAAAGAAGTCCTCATGGTCCGTGCCACGCACCTCGACGTTATACGCGCCCGCGGCAATCTCGTCGAGCAGCCCGCGTCCCTCGAGGTCCGTTGTCGCGGCCGCCGCGACAGCGTCCTTGGCAGGGTCGCGGAGCAGCACCTCAACCCCCGGAAGCGCGCCGAAATCGTCTTCAACCCACACCGAAAGACTACCCGTGTCCGCCGAACTCACGCGCACCTGCAGCGGCAGCGTCTGCGACTGACCCGAACCGAAAGAACACGTGAGCGGCCCGGAGAACGTGCCCGGCGGCTGGCCCGCTGGCGCGAGCGTCTGCACCGTCACGTCCAGCACTTGGCCGGGTTCCAGGTCTACAGGCCCCCCGGGCGAAACCACATGCACCCACGGCAGCGCGGGCGGCGCGGCAATGGTCAGCCCCGCCGCCGTCATGCCTCCCGCGTTTTTCACGGGAAACGTGTATAGCTCTTGCGCGCCTGGCATGGCTCCGGCCCGCAGAGGGGCGTGCGGCGTTTGAAGGTTCACTTCGGACGGCAGAATGGTCACGGCAATGTCCAGCGTCGCGGCCGCGCCTTCCGCCGAGTGCACCGTGACCGCAAGCATGCCGGATGCCACGCTGTCGTCCAGAGCCTGGAAAACAGCGCTGAGCACGCCCGTGCCCAAGGCAGGAAGAGATTCGTCCGTCGCCGTTTGAACTTCGACATTACCGGGTGCACCGGCCACAACGACCGTCAGCCCCGAGAGCGGCACATCCCCGAGGTTTCGTAATTCAAATGTTTCGGTTCGCGCAAAACCAGGCGCCAGGTCGAACGCGGCCTTGGGACGGTCTACGGCCAAGCCCGCGAGGGTGAAGGAATCCTGAACGGGCGTCGCCACAACACCGGGATGCTTGGCGCCAACGGTGTACGCGCCGGCCTCCGTCGCAATCGGTGTGAAGGTGAGGTCAAATGCGCCGGAAGACGATGTCTGAACGGTAAACACCCGGTGAATACCGCGCACGGCCACGTCCACCGCAACAGGCACATTCCCCGCAGGCGCGTCATCCACCAGAAAGTGCGCCTCGCCCGTGAGCGCCACGGGCGAACCAGCCCCGGCCAGGGACAGCGGCGCCGCGACGGTGGCTTCATAGTCGATGACACCCACGTCGACCGCTGTGGACACAGCCACGTTGTCCGATTCGTTGGCCTCTGCCACGCCGCCCCCGTCGTCCGCCGCCACAATCACGTAATACTGACCGGCGCTTACCTCCGGAATGACGAGTTCGGCGCGTACGTTATACGCGCCTCCTGGCGCGGCGTCGCGGTCTCGCGTGACGCATCCGACCAACGTGTCGCCGCCCGGCTGGTCGTCGAGCGAAAGAAAGACACAGTCCTGCCACGGTGCGTACGCGGGGCTGTTGCTCGAGTTTGTCACGCTCCAGCGCAGCACGGCAGGCTGTCCCGCATAAGCCTGGTCAGGCGCCTCCACCTGCACAACAATCAGGTTCGGGGCCTGCGCCTCCTCGAGCACCGTCACCGCCGTATTGCTCCGCAATTCGTCACCCGTTGTCCGGTAGATGACCACGCCGCTGAGCGTGTGATTGCCCGTCTCGCCCGCGGGCACGGAGATACGGTAGGTGAACGTTACGGGAAACGCGGGCATTGTCAGCCAAAGGAACTGCAGCGTACCCGTCGCTCCGGCGCCAGGATTGATATTCGCGCCGGTGCCGGCCACGACGGAGTCAAACGCCCACCCGTTCGGCAGCGTCTCTTCCAGGGCCAAGGCGGTGACGGTATCCGCGCCCGTGTAGCGTAACGTCACCGTAAGGTCCATCGTCGCGCCCGGACTGTACACCACGCCGCCCGGGGCAGTCCGCTCCAGGGTCATATCCTCCTCGCCCTCGCCCTCGCCTTCACCTTCACCCTCCCCTTCGCCCTCACCCGCAGGCGTACCTTCCGGTACCTGTGTCGTCGCGATGTTCGACAATACTTCGTCGCCAGAGGTGCGGTACGTGGCCTGACCCGAGATGGTCTGCGTGCCCGTCGTGCCCGCGGGCACGTTGACACGATAGACAAACGTCGCGGGAAAAGCAGGCATGACCAGCCAAGCGAAATCGAGTGTTCCCGTCGTGTCGGGCTCCGGGGGAAATTGTGGCGTAGCGCCAGAGACCAGCGCGTTGAAACTCCAGCCGGCCGGCAGCGTTTCCGCCAGCGCCAGCGAAGACAACGGCTCGGCGCCCTCGTAGGTCATCGTGATCTCGACATCAAGCGTGCCGCCTGCGTGATATTCCCCATCGGGCACCGCGCGTTCCAGCGTCAACATCGAGTCCTGCGCGAAGGCGCCCCCCCCAAAACACACCCATCCCAGCGCAAGCGGAAACAGAAAAAACCTCGTGCCATAACGGATGGTCGTTCTCATAAAAACCAGCTTTCCTTCCCGACCCTACAGCCACGGATACGGAACAGGCCTATCACTCTCGGCAAAATCTTAACATGTGTACTCCAGCCAGACAATAGGCCAGCGCAATCGCCTCCGTTGTTTGCGCCGCCCGCAGTCGCCCTTTATACTGCCCCTCAAATCACGCATGCCAATGGCACACTCATGCTTATTCGGATAGTGGCATAATCGCTTACTGTAGTAAGGAATGATGATGAGCGAGCAAGATTCGTCTCAAGACCAGTTGCCCGCGCGCGGACCCCACGATTTCCCGGATACCTTTCCCGTGATGGGCATTCCCCAGCACGTCGTCTTCCCCATGTCCCTCGCTCCGCTTCACCTCTCCGAGCACGAAGACAAACTGCTCATCGAAGACGTCGCGCGAGGCAACCGCTTCGTCGGACTGGTGTTGTTGCGGGATCCCGACGGCCAGAAGTACAGCCCCGAGAACATGCACGAAATCGGCTGCCTCTGCCGCTTGTTCCAGATGCAGCGCACCGGCGACGATATCAACGTGGTGCTCCAGGCGCTCAAGCGGTTTCGTATCGCGGGCCTGGTGCAGCGCGCGCCTTATCTGGTCGTGCGCACGGAATTGCTCGATGATGTCCGGCACGCGCCCGAAGACATCGCGCCGCTCGCAACGACCGTAAAGATGCAAATGGCGCGGCTTATCGCGATGTCCCCCAATATTCCCGACGGCGCCGCGCAAGTGATTGAGAACATAGACGACCCGGGATTTCTCGCCGACCTCGTGGCGGGCAATCTGGCTATTTCCATCGAGGAAAAACAAAGACTGCTCGCCTCTGCAGACCCCAAGGAGCGGCTTCAGCGCCTGACCTACCTGCTCGCGCGGGAGACGGAACTGCTCGAGGTCTCCAACAAGATCCACGCGCAGGTCAAGAGCACCATAGACAAAGGCCAGCGCGAATTCTTCCTCCGCCAGCAAATGAAGGCGATTCAGGACGAACTGGGTGAGGGCGAGAAACAGCGTCCCGAAATCCAGGACTACCGTGAGAAGATCCAGGCGCTCGCATTGCCGGAAGAGGCGCGCAAAGAAGCCTTGCGCGAACTGGACCGTCTCGCCGGCATGCACGAATCGAGCGCCGAATATCATGTGATCACGACCTATCTCGACACCATCGTTGAATTGCCCTGGGGGCGTTTCACGGAAGACCAGCTCGATATCCGGCGCGCGGAGAACATACTGAATGAAGACCATTACGGTCTTGACAAGGTCAAGGAGCGCATTCTCGAGTATCTGGCCGTGCGCAAGCTAAAGCCGGACGCCGCCGGGCCCATTCTCTGTTTCGTGGGGCCGCCCGGCGTGGGCAAGACGTCTCTCGGCAAGTCGATTGCGCGTTCGCTCGACCGCGAATTCACCCGCATGTCTCTGGGAGGTATGCGCGACGAGGCGGAAATCCGCGGACACCGCAAGACCTATGTGGGCGCGCTTCCCGGCCGCATTGTCCAGAACATCCGTAAGGTCGGCTCGAGCAACCCCGTCTTCATGCTCGACGAAATTGACAAACTCGGCTCCGATTTCCGGGGCGACCCCTCCTCAGCGCTGCTCGAAGTGCTGGACCCCGCACAGAACGACACGTTCGTGGACCACTACCTGAACGTGCCCTTCGACCTGTCGAAAGTCATGTTTATTGCCACCGCCAACGTCGTCGACACGATTCCCTGGGCGTTGCGCGACCGTATGGAAGTCATCGAGATACCCGGCTATACCATGGACGAGAAACTCGCGATTGCCCAACGGTATCTCGTGCCGCGACAAGTGGAGGCGCACGGTCTTAAGCCCAGACAACTCGCGTTTCAGAAAGGCGCATTGCGCCAGATCATCAGCGGTTACACCCGCGAGGCGGGCGTGCGCAACCTCGAACGCGAGATCGCCCACGCGTGCCGCGCCTGCGCGCGCATGTTTGCCGGTGGCCGCCGCAAGCCCGTTCGCATCGGGCCGCCCGAGGTGCGCGAGTTCCTGGGCGCAGAACGGGTCTTCTACAGCACCGCGGAACAGACGCGCATCCCGGGCGTAGCCGTCGGTCTCGCATGGACGCCCACCGGCGGCGATATCCTCTTCATCGAAGCCACGCACATGCCCGGCAAGGGCCAGCTTATGCTCACCGGTCAATTGGGCGATGTCATGAAGGAATCGGCCCGCGCCGCGCTCAGTTTCCTGCGCGCGCACGGCAAGCCGCTCCGTCTGCAAAACATTGACTTCACCGAACTCGACATACACCTGCATGTGCCGGCAGGCGCCGTGCCCAAAGACGGCCCAAGCGCCGGTGTGGCCATGCTGACCTCCCTCGCTTCGTTGATGACGAACAAACGCGTGAAGAGCGGCCTGGCCATGACCGGCGAGATCACGCTGCGCGGCCTTGTGCTGCCCGTGGGCGGCATCAAGGAGAAAGTGCTTGCCGCGGCCCGCGCCAGGATAAAGGAAGTCATTCTCCCCGAGCGCAACCGCAACGACCTCGAAGACGTGCCGGAAGATATCCGCAGGAAGCTGTCTTTCCACTTTGTGCGCCAGATGAACGAGGTCATGCGCATCGCCTTGGGCCTGAAATTCGAGTAGACATGCCGGCAGCGGCGCGCCGTCTTGACCGCGCCAGAAGCAGGATTCGGGTTGACCGAAACGACATGCTGTGCTACGATGCCGCCGGTTATCGTGGTCTGGGTGCGAACAATCTCGGGAAATAGTCATGCGTCGTTATTTTGCCGTGTTCTTGATGGTCTTGCTGGCCGCCGTGCTTGTCGCCGGCTGCCAGGATGAAGCCGCGGAGGAGGAGAAGAAAGAGGCGGAAGCGCCGCCGCCCCCCCCCGAACCAACCGTGGACGACATCTACAACGAACTCAAGAACGCCGTTCAGGTTCTGTGGCGGCCCATGACAGGCGGCGGCATGCTCACCCTGGCCGAGATCGAACCTCCGGCAAACGCTCTGCGCGCCGCCAAGGGCAAGCATAGCGCGCACATTCATCTCCCGGAGGCCGCGACCCGGCTCCGGCGCGACCTCGAAGACCTGATTCGCGACTCCGAAAAAAATCAGCGTTGGCGCGTGGTGAAAGCGGCCTGCCTCGCTTATGAAGCGATTGAAACAGGCAGTATGCGTTACAAGAAGACCATTGAACGCGCCGATATCATGATGGCCCGCCCATTCGTCAAAGTGCTGGGCTTTTCCACTGTCGACGACCAGACCTACATCATGTTCCAGATTACCGATGCGCTGACGCAGGAAATCACCACGAACACCGTGCGCGAGGGCGAGGAACTCGCCGAAGGCGTTCGCGTTGAGGAGATCCTGGGCGGCAACCAGGCCGTCCGGCTCAATTATCTTCCCGTCAACGACAACAGCTGGATTGTGCCCGGGCCTTCCGAGTTGCTGAAAGAACCTTCAAACCGGCAACAGTTTCAATGAACACCGCGCAGATGCCCACGGGCGGTATCCTGCCGGGCCCCCGGCAGGCGCGGCGTGTGCGGGTCGGCGTGAACAACCAGGCAGGGTGAACGATTGCCAGGCGCGAGCACGACGTGTCAAGACAATGGGCTTCTGTCCCTGTTCAATTCCCGGGCGTGTGCGACCCTCATTCTCCTGGCGGGCGCGTTCGCCTATGTGAACACCTTCGACGGAGATTTCGTCTGGGACGACGCCTCGTCCGTCTTGCTGCACAAGCACGTCCAGGACCCCTCCAAGGTTGCACAGCTCTTTCGCGAGGACCAGCACGCTTTCGGCGCGGGGCAAGGAAACTTCTACCGCCCCCTCGTGTCTCTGTCATTCATGGTGGATTTCTTTTTTTCCTACGACCCAGCCACCGACGCGCCAACGGACTCGCGCCCCTACCCCGACATCAGCCCGCTCCTTTTTCACCTCACCAATCTGGCATGGCATATAGCCGCCGCGCTTTTTTTGTTCCTCCTGTTGGGGCGCCTCGGCGCGCCGTTGGGAGTCCGCGCGGCCGCGGTGCTCCTGTTCGTCGTGCACCCGCTGCATACGGAAGCCGTCGCCTATATCAGCGGCCGCGCCGACATGATGTCCGCGGCGTTCCTGTTCGCGGGGCTCGCATGCCTAGCCCGTAGGAAACAATCAGGTCAGACCTTGTTTGCCACAGTATCGGGCATGGCGTGTTTTGTGGCCGCGCTGTTGTCCAAGGAATCGTCCACCATCTTTCCGCTGCTTCTCGCGCTCGTTGTCGTCCTGCCCCTTACGAAAGGAGACGGCTCTGAAACCCCGAAGTCGCCGGCATGGCGGTTCGCGCCGCTCGCCGTGGCGTTCGCGCTGCTCGCCGCCTATGCGGGACTGCGCTTGACCGTGTTGCGCTTTGCTGAGCCTGCCGGGACCGTCGCGGCGCCGGTGTCCGTCCAGTTTATCGAAACCGGACAGGCGTTCGCGCGCTACATACAAATGCTATTCGTCCCCGTGGGACTTCACATGGAACAAACACTCGCGGGCACGCCAATGATACTCGCGCTCTTGGGTTACCTCTTGCTGGTAACGGTCGTGGCCGTTGTCTTTCTGGCGGCATACACGCGGCACTGGCGCATCGTGGCGGGGTTTTCGTGGTTTCTCATTGCGTGGGCGCCCATTTCCGGCATGTTCCCCCTGAACGCGCCGCTCGCCGAACACTGGATGTATGTGCCCATGGCCGGTTTCTGGTGGGGGATTGCCGAACTCGGGGCACTCTTGGCAGCGCGCGCTCCCGTTCTGCGCACGCTGGCGCCCGCGGTAATCACGGCAGGGGTACTCCTCTTCTTGGCGTTGACTGTTGCGCGGAATGAGGCGTGGCGTTCAAACACCGAAATCTACCGTAATACCCTCGCCGCGAATCCTCATACCTACCGCATTCATGCCAATCTCGCGGAAACGTACAAGACCGAGGCGCGCAATCTCGCCGGCGCGCGCCGCCATTACGAAGCGACGCTCGACCTCTATGACCGATTCCGAACCCGAGCCGGCAATCAAGGGATACTCTTGCAGAACGAGACGTATTTCCAGTGGTCTCGCGCAATGTTGCTCCTTGGCGACGCGCGATTCGAGGCTGGAATCAACCGCAGCTTTGCCTGCTCCGGCGCCGCGGATGCCTGCGCGGAGATTCGCGTCGCCGCGGACCTCGGAGACGAGGACTCACGCACTGCGCGGATCGTAGCCATGATGGGTCAGGCTTACGCCTGGCTTGCGCTGGGCGATTTTGAACGCGCGGCGTTTTTTTACCGGAACGCCTTTCTCGCCACCGGCGACTTGGCGAAGGCGCGCGAGGCGGTCGCGGCTAATACTGCCGGAGCCTCCGCCCAATCGCGTCTCGCGCAAGAATCCGTGCTCCTCGGCACCGCTAATCTCAACGAGGCCCGCGGCCGCTTTTTGAGCGCAGCCGGGTGCGACCCGCCCTTTGCGCATTTGGCCGCTGCCCTCGAGCCAGAGACCCTGTTCTGGCCGAACAAGCCAGAGGCCGTGTGGCGCAGCGCACTCGCCGGCGCGCCCGCGGCCCCTTGACGGCACAATCCGCAACACAGAGACACTGGCGCGCTACGCGGCGGACAGCGCGGGGCGCGCAAACCGGTTACACGGCGCTGGCCCTTCCGCCCGCGCCCTCAACTTGGAGGAATACACCATTGCTCAAGCACCGTCTGCTTCACCCCGACATCCTGGAAGCCCTTGCCGCCGCGGGACATGGGTCGCGCGTCCTCATTACCGACGGCAATTACCCGGCCAGCACCTGCGTCGGCGAGAACGCGGCGCTAGTCTATCTGAATCTCTCCCCCGGCAGACTCTCCGTCACCGAAGTGCTGGAAGTCTTGCTCACCGCCATTGAGGTCGAAGAAGCGGCGGTCATGACGCCCGGCGACGGCCCCGAACCGGCGATTTTCGCTGACTTCAGGAAGCTGCTCCCCGGCGTTCCAATGACAGAATATGACCGCTTCGAGTTTTATGAGGAAGCAAGCGAGCCTGAGACGTGTCTGCAGATCGTTACGGGAGAACGCCGCCTCTACGCGAATATCTTGTTGACGGTCGGCGTCGTGGGTTCGTGACGTTCTTCACGCTAATCACATTTTTAGAAGATAGTACAGCACATGCCAACTATGCCGCCTATTTCATTCCGGCACGGGTAGATGCTTGTCCCTGCTGAGTTTCGGTCTCTTTAGGGACGTCACGAAACCCCACGAAGCCCGCCAGAGTTCTGTTGACACGAACCCTGCCCCGTGCTATGATGGCCAAGGTGGAGACGGTGTAGTCTGTACAAACGGCAGGAACGAGGAACAACCTAACAGCACGCCATCACGGAGGTGGGTCCCATGGCCGATGAACAAAAAGCGAACGGTGAAGGCAGGCCGGAAGATCGTCCGCATGACGACCTCTTCGGAAGCGACTCGGGACTAGGGAATTTGCCTCCCTTGAGTGACTTCGAGTCCTCAAGCGGCATTGCATCCGACAGCGGACTCCCCCCCCTGAGCAGCCCCGATGCTGGCGCGTCTTCGGACGGCGGGCTGCCCCCGATCGGCGATTTGAACATTGAAACACCCCGGCCCACGGGCGGCAACATACGCCCTGCGCCACCGGATTTCGACACCGATACCGCGGCGTTCTCCTCGGGCGGCTCGTTCAGTTCAAGTGGCACTGGTTTCCAGGACTTGGCCGCGGACAGTGACTTCTCCCCCGAAACGCCGGAAATCGGTCCCGGTCCGGAAGCGGACGTGGACACGCCGATGTTTGACAGCGCCTTTGGCGGCGGCACCGGTTTCGATGCCGCCGTGCAGACGCCCGCGCCTACGCAGGCCATGGAAACGCCGCTGTTTGGCGGCGGCACGGGCAGCCCCACCTTCGACAAGGACGCCTTTGGCGGCAGCCCGTTCGGACCACCCGCCGCAGGAACGCCCATGCCGGACTTTTCGCCGGACACAGGCCTGACCGGCGCGCCCGTATTGACCGGCACGGCGCCCTCCACCGCTCCTCCGCCGGAACCACGCGGCAAAGGCGGGGTCATTGCGGCATTCTTTGTCGGCGCGGTTATTGCCTTGATCGGCGGCATTATCGCGGGCCCATACGTGCTGCCCAGCATCCCCATGCTGCCGGAAATGCTTCCAGACACGGCGAAGGACGTTCAGATCGCGGAATTGGAGCGCAATACGGCCGATTTGAGAGGGCAATTGCGTCGATGGGAAGAGATTGGCGATAAGCCGGTACAGTTGACGCCTGACCAAGAAATCGAATTGCGCAACAAGATTCAGGCGGCCCAGGCAGACCTGAACCGCGTCCAGGGCGAACTCACCCAGGTTACGACGGCATATGACCAAAAAGCATCCGACCTGCGCGCTGTAGAAGACGATATCGCGCGGCTGAACACGCAGTTCCTGGAAACCCAAGAGAAGTATGACGACCTGAGAAGCGAGACGTCGATTATCCAGGCGCGACAGAAGGGTTTGATCGCGGAAGTCGAGCGGCTCACCAACCTCGTCGGCAGCCTGGAAGAAGCACAGGCGCGCAGCATGGCCACCAAGGAAGCACTCGCCTTCGCCGTCGACCGGCTTCTTATCCAAGTCAAGGACGGCATCCCGCTCACGCCTCAGAAGTATTCGCGCACTGAGCGCTTGGCGGCCGTCGAACGCTTGCGCGAAGAAGTGGAGCGCGCCAAGTTCGTCACGCCGGAATTGCAGAACAGCTATACGGACCTGTATCTCCAGGAACTCCGGATCGCCGCGTCGCAGGAGTACTTCTTCGCGCGCCTTATCGTGACCGACAAGTACGGCGCCAAGTATGCCAAGTGGGCGGAATGCTTGAGCATGGGCAATTGGGGCGTTTATTACCGCACCCTTGACGGCAAGAATATTGGCATCTTCGAAAACCTGGGCGTCCCCGAAGCGCCGCAGTGGGGTTGCCGTGAAGACCTGCCCGCCGCCACGCAGAAGCAGATTGAAGAACAGGTCTTTGCCTCCCGCACAGAAGGCTATGAGGAGAAGATCCAGGTGCTGGCCGAGAAACAAGTCGCCATGGACAACGAAACGCCGCTCCAGCGCGTGTTCGATTCACTGTAATATCGGTTGTGATCCCGGGCCGCATCGCATAACGGTGCGGCCCTTCTCGTTTATGGACCGGTCCTGCGCGGCCTTTCAGGAGAAATCGACATGACCGCATTTGCCTGCCTGTTGTTGTTGAACGCTGGTCTCGCCCAACCAATGCACGAAGCCGAACTCATTTTCCCCTTCGACCCGCTCCATAACCACTCCTCCAGCATCGTCGAAACGCCTGACGGCGACCTCCTTGCCGTGTGGTTCCACGGCAGCGGCGAACGCAGCAGCGATGACGTCGTTTTACAGGGGGCGCGCCGCAGGGCCGGCGAACCGGTCTGGTCCGCCCCGTTCCTCATGGCGGATACGCCTGACCTGCCCGACTGCAATCCCGTCTTGTTCGTCGACCCGCGGGGAACGCTATGGCTGTTCTGGGTCACGATCCAAAACAACGAATGGGGCAGCGCGCTGCTCAAATACCGCACGGCCACGGAGTACGCCGCGGAGGGTCCGCCACGATGGGAGTGGCAGGACGTCATCCATTGCCGCCCGGCGCGACTGGAGGAGCAATTCGCGGCTCTGATTGAACACGCGGAAGACCAGCTTGGCCCCCTGCTCGAGACTGTGGACTGGATGAAAGAAGAAATCGAGGGCATACGCCAGGCGCCGCACGACAAGCTAACGCGCCGCCTCGGCTGGATGACCCGTGTGCATCCCATCATGCTCTCCGATTCCCACATGATGCTCGGCCTTTACTCTGATGTCTTCAATTGCTCGCTGGCCGCGTTCACCAGGGATTGGGGCCATACCTGGACCTTCAGCGAACCCATACTCGACCCCCTCGTAAAGCACCTCGGCAACATCCAGCCCAGTTTCGTCCGCAGGTCTGATGGAAGCATTGCCGCCTTCATGCGCGACAACGGGTTGCCGAAATATGTGCGGACTGCCGCGTCAAAGGACGGCGGCATCACTTGGGGCGACCACGGATGGGCCAATATCCGTAATCCCGGCTCCAGTGTCGAATGCATAGCTCTTCAAAACGGCCATTGGCTGCTTCTTTGCAACGACACCATGGAAGGGCGCCACCGCCTCACGGTATTCCTTTCGGAAGATGAAGGAAAGACCTGGCCCTGTTCGCGCAGCCTCGAAGACTTCCCCCCCGACAGCGGGGGGTCCGCCTCCTATCCGTCCCTGATTCAAGGGCGCGATGGCACGATACATGGCACCTATTCCTACAAGGACGGCCAAGCCAGTGGTTCAACCATCAAGCATGTGCACTTCAATGAAGCTTGGGTGCAGGCAGGGGACTAAGCGTGAATCAGAACGCAATCGCGGAAGTGCGGCATTGCCAGCATGACCTGCGCCTGGAATCAAACCAACCCAATACCAAGGGCAATATTTCCCTTGCGGTAAACAATTAATTATGTGCTATGATCCGGATTGAACGGAGTACGCGCCTTAGTCGGGGTGCTTGGGGAAAAAGAAGGGGAGAACCAAGTCAGCGGACTTCGACAGGGCGTTTGAGTTCGTGTTTGCGTGGAACCTCGGGATGCCCGCGGGTCTGCCAAGCACGGCGATGGCGGCGTCGACGGGTTGCTCAGCAATGCAACACGGGAGACGACCACTATGCTTGAATCTGCGCCAACGGCTTGTCAGACGCCCTGCGGCCTTCAACTACGATTCTCTGATGATGCCCTTGAGGCAACCGTGGATTGTGCCGTGCCCGCGGAAGGCGCAGGTGTTCTTGTGCCATTACTCATCGAGGCACTGGAACGGCAGGGCATCACAGACCCCGCCGCACTGACGGTCGCGGAGCAGCGTCTTCGCGCCGTAGCCGGGAGGGGCTGCATTCTCGCGGGCGTCCCCATCCTTGAAGGCCGCGCGCCAGTCCCGCCGCAAGACGAATCCGTAGCGTGGGAACGGGATTTCTTTCAGGAAGGGTATGCGATAGACCCGGAAACGGGGGTCATCGATTACCGCGAGCGGATCGCCCGGAATTCCGTCGTGGAAGGGGAACGCCTCGCCCGGGTCATCCCCGGCCAGCCCGGCGTAGACGGTGTCAGTCTCTTCGGGGAACCGATACCGGCTGCCGCCCCGGCGCCGTTACGCCTGCATGCGGGGAAAAACGTCCGTTTCGACGCGGACGAACAGGCATTCTACGCAAGCGGCTGCGGGCGCATCCGTGTGAGCGACACCGAGATTTGCGTCGACGACGTCCTCACCATAGAAGGCAGCATCGGCTTGAAATCCGGGAACGTCCGGCATCCGGGCATGCTCATCATCACCGAGAATATCGAAAGCGGGTCGCGCGTCGAGGCCTCGGGCGACATCGAGGTTCATGGTTATGTCGAGGACGCCGTCATCGACTGCGGCGGCAATCTTATCGTGCACGGCGGAATCACGGGCGGGTCGGGCAGCCGGGTCCGCTGCGGCGGGTCTGTTCAGGCCAAGTTCCTGTTGAATACCACGGTGGAGGCAATGGGCGATATCGTAATCGGACGCGAAATAGACAACTCGGTCATTCGCGCGCGCGGCGC
>JAGMZX010000006.1:20868-33628 GCA_018005585.1 Candidatus Hydrogenedentota bacterium
AAGATAGATGGTGGAGCTGAACGGGATCGAACCGTCGACCTCCGCAATGCGAATGCGGCGCTCTCCCAAACTGAGCTACAGCCCCATCAGCGGAAAAGAATGATAGCAGAGCGGCTCTTGCCAAATCAAAAAGAATGGAGCACACGGTGCGACCATGTGCCCGCGAATGCGATTCGCCGCTCGATGAGCGTTGCTGCGGACCGCATGGACAACGGCAACGGCAAATTCCCTCTTTCCACGAGTATACGCCTTCGGAGGAACGCGCCCCGATGACTTGCCTGTCCGCGCCGGTTCGGGCACACTAAGGGCATTCGCAAGGTGAAATACAGAGCACGCTGCGGAGTGTTCCCTACTCTAAGGATAGCGCCCACAAATCATGGCAGAGGCAACAGTCGATGTTAGCGTGGTGTTTCCTTGTCTGAATGAGGAAGCGACCCTGGAGTCCTGTCTGCGCGCCGCCCGGGCAACCCTGTCCACAAGCAGCCGTAGCTTCGAACTCATCGTTGCCGACAACGGTTCCACCGACCGGTCACTCGCTATCGCCGCTGAGGAGGGCGCGCGTGTCGTGCCGGTTCCCGTCCTGGGTTACGGCAACGCCCTGCGCGAGGGCATGCGTCACGCCGCCGGCAGGCACTTCGTATTTCTGGATGCGGACATGTCCTACGATTGCGGCGACATGCCGGAGATCGTGAAGAAGCTGGAAGAGGGTGCGGACCTGGTCATCGGTTCGCGTTTCCGGGGTCAAATCGATCCCGGCTCCATGCCCGCACTTCACCGAATGCTCGGCACGCCCATGATGACGAAGCTGGCGAATGTGCTTTTCGGTTGCGGTATCACGGACATCAACTGCGGCCTGCGCGGCCTGACGCGCGACGCCTTCGCCCGCCTGGACCTGCGCAGCGAAGGCATGGAATTCGCCTCCGAAATGGTGATCAAGGCCGCGCAGCGCGGCCTGCGCATCGAAGAAGTACCCATCCATTTTCACGCGGACCAGCGGAACCGCGCGCCGCACCTGAGGTCCTTTCACGACGGCTGGCGGCATCTGCAGCTCATGATGCACTTCTGCCCGCTGTGGGTCTTTGTCGGGCCGGGCCTGTTCCTCGCCGCGCTGGGCGTGGGCGCCATCGTCTTCCTGCCTGCTTCCGTCAGCGGTCTGATTACCTACCTTCTCACACTGGTCTCCGTCATTGCGGGAGTTCTCATCTTGCTGCTCGGCCTCACCGCGCAAGGCCGGGTACGCGGCTCGAAATACTTGTTCGACCAGTATCCGGCCCAGCGTTTCCTCCGCAAGTGGGTCAAGGTCGAGAACGGCCTGCTGCTGGGCCTCGCCGCAATCGCGCTCGGCGCGACGCTACTCGCCGCGGGCGCGTTCCTGGGCTTTGAAAGCGCCACCCCGGACGGCGCCGTCGTCATACAAGTCGCGACGCTCGCGGCGCGCATGGCGTTGCTCGGTTCGGCCGTGCTCATCTGCGGACTGCTCGTGTTCTTCACCTGCGTCTATATCGGGCTCTTCGGCATTCGCGTTGAAGAAGACACGCACGCGGGTTCCTGACGCGCACGAACACGACATCCCTTGATTATGCTACGATGCCCCCGCTCCTCAGCCATCGAACTCGGGACTCCTGTGCGGACGTGGTCTCTTTGAAACGACATATGCGCCTGCTGGCGCTCCTCTTGCTCGCCTGCGTGACCATCTACGGGCTTGCCACCTTGTTCAGCGGAGATTGGCGCGCCGCGCTCGGGTATTGGCGCGGCAAAGGCGCCCTCCTGCTGTTTGCCTTGTTGCTGCAACTGGCGGACATCTCCATCGATTCGCTGCTATGGTGCGTGCTACAGCGCGAATCGGGCGTTCGCGTGACGCCGCGGAAGGGTTATCTCATCTTCCTCACCGGCTACGCCGGGCTGTTGCTCCCTATGCAGATGGGACGAATTGTGCGCGCGGACCTGGTAGGCCGGCTGGGTCTGGGTCGCACGAGCGAAAGCATAAAAGGCGAACTGGCTCACATCTACCTGGTCTTTGGTGCGGCCGCGGGCCTGCTTGCCGGCGTGACCGCTTCTCGTCTGCACTGGGCGCTGGCGCCGTTCGGCGTGAGCATGGCGATCTTGGGCGCGCTCTTCTTCGCGGACCGGCTATTCGCGTTGCTGGCAAGTACGCCGGTGCGCATGCCCGACGGTTTCTGGCGGCGGCCGGCCGTTATTGCCGTGGCCTTCTTCGCCATGATTGGCTGGTGCATCAACGGCACCATCCTGTATTTGATGGTGCGCGGCCTGCCGGGGGATGTCCAGTTCTGGCAAACGCTCATCATCGCGCCGGGGAATGCGGTACTTGGCATGGCCACGGGCCTGCCCGGCGGCATCGGCGCCGTCGAGGGCTTGCTCGGCGTTTCGCTGCGCCTGCTCGAGGTTTCCGGCGGCCAGCTTGCGTTGGCTGTAGCGTCGTTCCGGCTCGTAACGTTCTGGTTCTGGGTACCGGTCGGCTGGCTCTGTCTGACCTTGATGAACCGGCGCATTCCCGCCACGCCGGCTGCAGCAGCGGACTGACCGTTGCGCATGGCGGGAATGGGGTCGAGAGCCGCCCTTATGCTATTCTTCGCGCACAAATGCAGGTGACGTGAGACGATGCTCTGTCTGGGAATCAATGAGGATTTCTTCGACGCGGGCGTGGCACTGTGCGACGGCCCGAATGTGCTCTTTGCCGCGAACGAAGAACGCTACACGCGGCGCAAAGACGAGGGCGGATTCCCCCGCCTCGCTTTGCACGGCCTCTTTGAGTACACCGGTATAGAGTGCAGTGCGGTGGAACGCATCTACATTTCGGGAATCATGACGCCCCCCCTCCCCATTCGCATGCTCCCGTTTCTGCACGCATGGCGGTTCAAAGTACAACGCCGCAAGAGCGATACGCTTGCGCGCCGGCTCATGGATTTCGCGGCCTACGCTACCCCGTTGTCGCACACGAGCGAAGAGGCGAACGCGCGGCGCTGGGTACGGCGTCTGCTGCCTTGGGCCGCGCGCCGGGCCCTGCCGCGCGAACTGCGCCATAAGCCCATTATTCACGTGGACCACCATCGCGCTCACGCCGCGGGCGCATGGTGTCTCTCCGGATTCGAGACCGCCCTCGCCGTCACGGCGGACGGCATGGGCGACGGCGTCTCGCTGACCGTATCCCGATGTACTCCGGAAAAGGGTGTCGACCGCCTCTGGGCCGCATCCTCCCTGGACTCTTTCGGTTTGTTCTTCGAGGCATTGTGCGAGGGGTGCGGGTTCATGCCCTGCCGGGACGAGGGCAAAATCACGGGCTTGGCCGCATGCGGCGACCCAAGGCGTGTAACGGAGCCAGACCCGTTCCAACTGACGGAAGGCCGGCTGCGCTACGCCGGCCCCCATGGACGGAGAGGCGTCGCTTGGGCCCGGGACACCCTGCTGCGGCGCTATTCCCGCGAGGATGTCTGCGCATGGGCGCAGTTCCTGCTTGAAAGCCATCTGACCGAGGTGGCGCGGTGGTGGTTGCGCGAGACCGGCGAGAACCGGCTCGTTGTCGCCGGCGGCGTTTTCGGTAATGTAAAACTGAACCAGCGCCTCCACCAACTGCCCGAAGTGGAGCGGCTCTTTGTCTATCCGAACATGGGAGACGGCGGGCTTAGCTTGGGCGCCATCTGTCTGGGCGAGAGACTCGCGCCGAGTGCGGCGCGGAATGTTTTCTGGGGCGAGGATTATCCCGATACCACCCTGGAGCAGGCGTTGCGCGATTCGGGGCTGCCCTTCAAGCGCGTGTCCGAACCCGAAGCCCGCACCGCGGACCTGCTCAACGCGGGCCATATCGTCGCGCGCTACACCGGACGCATGGAATGGGGCCCGCGCGCGCTCGGCAACCGGTCCATTCTCGTGCGCACTACCGACCGCGTCGTGGTCGACCGATTGAACACGGCATTACGGCGCAGCGATTTCATGCCGTTCGCACCGGCGCTCCTCGCCGAGGACGCGCCGCTCTATTGCGACAGCGTGGAGCCGGCGCGGCACAGCGCGGAGTTCATGACCGTCTGCTTCAACTGTACGGACCGGATGAAAGCGGAGCACCCGGCGGTGGTGCATGTGGACGGCACGGCCCGCGCCCAATTCGTGCGCGCGGAGGCCAATCCCACGTTTCACCGTGTCCTGACGGCATACAAACGCCTTTCCGGTTCGAGCGTGGTCTTGAACACCAGTTTCAACATTCACGAAGAGCCAATCGTGCGCACGCCGGCGGAGGCGGTGGCGGCGTTCCGTTCCGCGCGGCTGGACTATCTTGTGCTCGGGCCGTTTCTGGCCTCCAGCCAACATCCCCTGCCATGATATTATGCCCGCGCTCCCTGCCTTGGCCGCCCGAACATGGGTGTACTATACTGTCCGCGAAAAGGCCGGCTTAGCGCCGCATACGCGCCCGTCGCGCGCGCGGCGGAACGTTGTCTTGCCGGTCTGGAAACGCAACCATGATTGCCATCGTAAACTACGGCGTGGGCAACCTGGATTCGGTGCTGCGCGCTTTCCGGAAATGTGAAGCCGACGCGGTTATCGCGACGGACCGGGCGCAAATCGATGCGGCGGACCACGTCGTCTTGCCCGGTGTCGGCTCGTTCGCAAAAGCCATGCATTTCCTTCGGGAAAGCGGCTTGCTCCCGGTCATGGAACGCAAGATTCTTGAAGAAAAGACCCCCTTGCTCGGCATCTGTCTCGGTTTTCAGATGCTGACCCGCCACAGCGAAGAGGGCGACGCGTGCGGTCTGGGCTGGATCGACGGGGAAACGCGCCGGTTCCGCTTTGACGATGGACTGCCGCAACCGAAGGTCCCGCACATGGGCTGGAACGAACTGGAACGGAGAAAATCAAGTCCGCTCCTCGACGGCATTGCGCCCAAAGCGTGTTTCTACTTCGCCCACTCGTACTGCGTGCATTGCAGCGATGAGAATGCGGTCCTGGCGACATCGGAGTACGGATACGAGTTCGTCTCGGCTATCCACAAGGACAACCTGTTTGGAACCCAGTTCCACCCGGAGAAGAGCCATGCCAGCGGCCTGCGCCTGCTGCGCAATTTCATAGGATTTGGCGGCGATGCATAAGGTCCGTATCATACCGGTGCTGCTGTTGCGCAACTGGGGGCTCGAGAAAAGTATCCGTTTCGGCACCCCCAAGTACGTTGGGTGCCCAATCAACGCGGCGCGCGTTTTCAACAAAAACAACGTGGACGAACTGGTCCTGCTCGACATCATAGCAACCCGGGAAGGGCGCGGGCCTACAATTGAGATCGTGCGCGAAATCGCAGACGAGTCGTTCATGCCCTTCACGGTTGGCGGCGGCATCCGTTCCGTGGACATGATGTGGGAACTGCTTCAGGCCGGGGCGGACCGCGTTGTCGTGAATTCCGCAACCATCGAATTCCCGGGTCTCATTGCCGAGGGTGCGGAGCGCTTCGGCCGTCAGTGCATCGTTGTCTCGATCGACGTGCGGAGACATGAGAATGGGACCTGCGAGGTGTTCACGCACGCGGGAACGCGTGCAACGGGCCTCGACCCGGTGGAGCACGCGCGCCGCATGGAGAGCGCCGGGGCGGGCGAGATATTCCTGAACTCCATCGACCGCGACGGGACTATGGAAGGCTACGACCTGGACCTGATCCGCCGCGTGGCCGACGCCGTCTCTGTCCCCGTCATTGCGTGCGGCGGCGCGGGCAACGTGGGCCATCTCGCGCAGGCAGTATACGAAGGGCACGCTTCCGCCGTGGCGGCGGGCGCCTTCTTTCTCTTCTACGGGCCGCGGCGGACGGTGCTTATCACCTATCCGAAGGACGAGGAACTGATGCGGTGCTTCCAGCCGGGCCATGTGCGGCTGAAAGACCCTGCGGCGCACATCGATATGCGGGCCGCGCGTATCTGAGCGAGAGACAGGAGCAGTGATGACCGAAAAGAGACTGTGTTCGCGCTGTGTGATGGACGAGGAAGTGCCGGGTTTCCGGTTCGACGCGCAGGGCGTCTGCAACTATTGCCATATGCACGACAAACTCGAGCGCATGTATCCCCGCGGCCCGGAAGGCGAACGCATCCTGCAGAAAATGGCCGCGAAGATGAAACGCGCGGGCCGGGGCCGCAAGTATGACTGCGTCGTCGGCGTCAGCGGTGGACGCGACACATCCTTCTGCCTGCACTACTGCAAAGAACGCCTCGGCCTGCGGCCGCTCGCCGTCCATTTCGACAACGGCTGGGATTCCGAGATGGCCAAGACAAACCTGGCCAGGCTGTGCAGCGCCCTCGACGTCGACCTGCACACCATCATCATGGATTGGCCGGAATCGCGCGACCTCACCAATGCGACGATCCGCGCGTGTGTCCCCTATATCGACCTCACGGATGATGTCGGCATCGCGAGCGCCTTGTACCGCACCGCGGCGAGTGAAAACGTCCGCTACATCATCTTGAGCCATTCGTTCCGCGAAGAGGGCATCACGCCGCTGAAGTGGAACTACATCGACGGACGCTATACACGGGCGTTGATTGAGCGTTTCGGCACAATGGAGTACAGGCAGTTCCGCAACGTGGACCTGCACCACATGTTCTACTGGGCGCTTATCAAGCGCATTCACGTCGTGAATATCACCAATTATTACGATGACGTGGGGGAACACGTGGAGGAACTGCTGGCCGAGCGATACGGCTGGGTCGATACGGGCCAGCACCACATGGACAACGAGATGTTTGCGCTGGTTTATTATTATGCGCGGCACAAGTTCGGCTTTGACTGGCGCGTCGTCGAGCTGTCGGCCAAGGTGCGCACGGGCGTCATCACCCGGGAGCAGGCCCTGGAAGCGCTTGCGCAGACCCCGTACTTCGAAAACGAGTCGCTCGTGAACTACGGCCTGAAGAAACAGGGATTCTCGCGGGAGGAATTCGACGCGATTCTGAAAGCGCCGAACAAATACTTTACCGACTATCCCTCCTACTATCCCCTGCTGCGCCTGTTCCGGCTCCCCATCAGGATTCTCTGCAGGCTGCACGTCGTGCCCGCGCACGCCTACGAGAAATTCTTCGAGGCCATCTGACCGAGAAGCTGGTCCGACACGGCTCGGTTACTTTGGAAGCGCGTCGAGGGCGCGTCGCGCTTCCGCGAAACCCGGCTCGAGAGCCAGCGCCTTCCGGAACATCGCGCTTGCCTGGATATTCTCCCCCGCTTTTGCAAGCATGGCGCCAAGATTGTAGTAAGCCCTGACGTAATTCGGGTCGATTGCGATCGCCCGTTCATAGGCTTCGACGGCCTCGTCCGCGCGCTTCAGACGCAACAGCGCATTCCCCAGATTGTTGAATACGTCAGGGTTGTCCGGTGCGTTCGCGGCGGCCTTCTCATACTCCGCGACCGCTTCCTCGCAGCGGTCCTGGTCCATCAGCACGCCCGCTATGTTGAAATGGGCGAATTCATCCTGCGGATGTATGGACAGCGCCTTCCGGTAACACGCGACAGCCTCGTCCCGGCGGCCCTGTGCGCGATAGAGATTGCCCAGATTGTTCAAGGCAAGCGGAAACTCCGGGGTCAGGCGCAGCGCTTCTTCATAGTGCGCGAGCGCCTGCTCGCGATTCCCGGACTGCGCATACTCGTACCCGAGGCTGTTGTGAATGTTCGCGTCTTCCGGTTTGATCTCGAGGGCTTTCTGATAGGCCGCAATCGCCTCGTCGTGACGGCCCAGCGCGCCCAGCGCCGTGCCCAGGTTGTTCAACGCGAGGACGAACGTGGGCATCATGTCCAGGGCCTTGTTGTAGTACCCGATGGCCTTTTCCCACTCGCGGTGCTTCGCCGCCTCGTATCCAAGATTGTTGTAGATGACGGGGTTGTTTGCGTCGACACGCAACGCGGCTTCATACATCCGCACAGCGTCTTCACTGCGCCCGAGTTCCGAATACAACAACCCGAGATCGTTTGGCACGAAAGAATTCCGAGGGTTGTTCACCATCGCCTTCTCATACAACGCGATGGCTTCGTCATAATTCTTCTCCCGTTCGGCGATCTTGGCGAGGTTGTAATGGGCATATTCGTCGGCCGCCCGCGCTTCGAGCGCCTGACGGTAACACGTCTTGGCGCCTTCCAGGTCGCCTTGCCGGAACAGGACATTCCCCCAATTATTGAACGCGAGCGAGAAGTCCGGCGCGATCGCGACGGCCTGTTTGAAGTGATCGATGGCTTCCTCGGGCTTGCCCTCGCTGTCAAGCAGCAATCCAAGGTCGTTGTGGGCGCGGGCGTCGCCTGGATTCAGGCGCAGCGCCTGGTCAAAACGCGCCTTCGCCTCCTCGTTCTTGCCCTGCGCAGCCAACTCGCGTCCCATCAGGTAGTACACGTCCTGATTATCGGGATACATGTTCAAGACTTCCTGATAACGCGCCAGCGCCTCGTCGTACTTGCCCTGCGCCGCGAGCAGCTTGCCCAGCTTGCTCAATACATACGTGAATTCCGGCGCCACGCGCAGCGCTTCCTCGTAATGGGCAATCGCCTGCTCCGTCTCCCCTCGCTGAGCCAGCAGTTCCCCAAGTTCGTTGTGCGCGCGGGCATCATCGGGGTTCAGCCGGATCGCCTCTTCAAAGTGCGCAATGGCATCGTCTGCCCGTCCCTTCTCCGCCAATTCCCGGCCGAGCAGGAACTGCACATCCTGGTTCTTCGGGTCAATCGCGAGCGCCTCCTGATAGTACTGGATGGCCTCGTCGTAACGGCCTTGCGCGGCCAGCAGGCGGCCCAACCGGTCCAGAACGTGTCCGAACGTGGGCGCCGCCCGGCGCGCTTCGAGATAATGCCGCATGGCGTTTTCGAAGTCGCCGCGTTCGGCGCAGATGTTTCCCATTTCGTAATGGGCCCGCGCATCATCGGGATTGAGCCGCACCGCCTCTTCAAACCGCCGCATGGCTTCGTCCGTCTTGCCCTGTGCGGCCAGTTCACGGCCAATCAGGTAGTAGATGTCCTGCAGGGTCGGGCTATCCGCGACACCCGCCATCTCAGCGAGGGCTTTTTCGTAACGGGCCAGCGCCTCATCATAGCGCCCCTGCGCGGCAAGAATGCGCCCGATCTTGTCGAGCATGTACGTGAACTGGGGCGCAAGCCGCAACGCCTCCTCATAGTGCGCCATCGCCTCTTCGGGCTTGCCCTGCTTCTCCAGCAATTCGCCCAGTTCGTGATGGACGCGCGCGTCGCTCGCATTCAGCGCCAGCGCCTGCTCGAAGCGGGCCATCGCTGACTCGGTATCGCCTCGCGCCGCGAGCGCACGGCCCAGCAGGTAGTACATGTCCTGAAAATCGGGATTTAATCTGATTGCCTGCTCAAGCTGCGCGACAGCCGCGTCGTACAGGCCCGCTTCCGTGAAACCGCGGCCCAGCCGCTGATACATATAAGGAAGGGCCGTGCCCAGTTCGAGCATCTTGCGCCCTTCTTCCGACGCTTTCTCCAACTCGCCCGTGCGCAAATAGGAATCGGCGCGCTGATACCGCCACCGGGCAAGGTCGGGCTCGAACGGCGTCCACGACACAGAACAGAGCCCCACGAACAGCGCCAGCAGAACCGAGTGCACCATGGCGCGGACAGGCTGCCGTTCACGCCACATCCGGGTGATGCGCCAGAGCCCGTATGCGCCCGCGAGCAGATAGAACGGGATCAGAGGCACGCGCGCGCGCCCATTGACAAAGAAAGGAAGAAAACTGACGAAATACACCGCAATGAAGGCGAACAAGAGCGCCGTCGCCTCGCCGGCACGAACGCTTTCAGGCGATTGCGGCTCGGGCAAGCGACGGCGGAGCGCGTCCGCGAGGAGCACAATCGCGCCCAAGAGGAAGAGGCCGCCTGCTATCGGAAAACCGGGCAGCATCTTCAGCGGCCAGTAATGCTGCCGTTCATACGCGACCACCTTGTTACAGGTGATCTCGATGGGAGACCACATGAGCAGGAATTTGCGGGCCAACAGTTCCAGGGTGCGCCCGGGATTCGACTTGATATAGTCGACCGCCTTCTTTGTGAAGTATTCCGATGCCTGCGTATGAGAAATGTTCTCGATACCCAGCTCGCGGCCCACGCCCCGGACCACGTTCACATAGTCCCGCGCCGCGAAATTACCGGTGCCCTCAAGTTCCTGCAGGTAGGGCGTCCACGGCGTAACACCGTCGCTGTACTCGCAGTTTCCGATATACAGGTTCTCGCCGAAATAGGTCGAGATCGGCACGAGTTCTCCGGAAGCGATGTAGTTCCGGACCGTTACCGGCAGTATCGTGAGGAACGTAGCCAGCGCGAGGCCCACCCACGATGCGGGTATCTTCTCGAGCCGCCGCCGCCGGAAAGCGATCCAGAGCATCCAGCAGGCGGCAATGGGGCCAAATGCCAGGATGTTCGGACGCATCAGCGCATACAGGCCAAAGAGGACCCCGGCGAGCGCAGCGCGCACGAAGGCAGGCTTGCGCGCCCACAGCAGCAAGACGTGCATCAGGCAGGGCAGCAGAAAAACGAAAACGACCGGGTCGTTCAGTTCCCCTTCCCAGTAAATGAGGACCCAGTAGACCGCCATCAGCAGCGCGGTGATCAACCCGACGGCGGCGCCGTACACCGTCCGCCCCAGCAGGAACATGAGTACGATCGCGCCCAGCCCGAACAGCACGTTTACGATACGCGGAGCCACATAGCTGCCGTCCGTAAAGAAATAGATGACCGCAAGAAAGTAGCCATGCCCCGGCGGACGGAAAAACGGCGTCGTGAGCATCTCCGGGTCGGTTGCGCCCGACGGCACTTCCCAGCGGCCTGTCACCAAGCCGCGCGCGAAGTAGTCCTGGACCTCGGGGTCCTCCTGCGGCGCGCGAAAATCCGGAGCATTGACAATCTGGCTCAGGAACCAGATGCGCAACGCCGCCGCCAAGACCAGGATGAGGGCCAGTGCGCCCCATTCACTCCGGTACCAGGCACGCCTTCGCACCGGCGCCTCCCCGGCTGCGCCTGGATGCTCTTCCGCACTCTGATGCTCAGATTCCATAGGGAACGTGAATCAAGATACCATAGAAAGAAGGAGAGAGTCCGCTTCTTTGCGCGGCCCCTCTCCGAACAAGGACAAGGTCCTGGGTTCCAGGACGGCCCAATGCGCCCGGGAGTACCTGCTGCCGGTCACTGTCATCCTGCAACTACAGCATGTACACGAAAGGCGAAACCACGGTGCTTTGCCCGGCCAGGAAAAACAACGCGCCCAGCAACAACAGAATGACTATAATGGGCGCGAGCCAGAATTTCTTGCGAACCCGCATGAACGCCCACAATTCGCGTAACGCTTCCATGTACGGCTCCTTAGACCATGCGTTCGTTTTCTCTAATAACATTATAGGTTTTGGGGCCAATCCCGGTCAACTTCCCGCATTCGATGGCACACCGGCCTCCAGGTCTTCCAGGCGCTCGCGGGCCGCCTCAAATGCCGGGTCCGCATGGACCGCGTTGCGGTAACAGGCCGCCGCCGCTTCCGGACGCTGCGCCGCGATGAACAACTCGCCCAGGTTGAACCATGCCCGCGCATGGCCCGGCACGACGCGCACCGCTTCCCGGAAATGCTCCGCGGCGCGTTGGAGTTCGCCTTGGCGGTAGTAAACAAGCCCCAGATTGCTCAACAGGTTCGCGTCGTCGGGGTGCGCTGCCAGCGCCCGCGCGAGCACGGTTTCCGCGTCGCTGAACCGGTCCTGTTCCAGTAGCAGGATGCCCAGATTGTTCGAAGCCAGCGCGGAAAACGGGTTCGACGCCAAGGCCGCGCGATACTCCTGTTCCGCTTCGAGCAACGCGCCGCGCCGCGCCAACTCAAAACCGAGATTGTTGCGGGCAAGGCTGTTGCGCTGGTCGGACCGGACCGCGCGTCGATAATGGCGCAACGCCGTGTCAAAGTCCGCCCGCCGGGCCGCCGCGTAGCCCAGGCGCAAATGCGCCTCCAGGCAGTCCGAATCCGCCTTGAGCGCGCACGCGAACTCCTGTTCCGCCTTGGCAGTCCTGCCTTTCGAGTCAAAGGCAATTCCCCGCTCCACATGCCAGCGCGCCAAATCCGGCTGATAGGCAACGATAGCCGTCTGACACAGTAGGAAAAGCAGGGCCGTAGCCGCCGCCGCGGCCCCGAGCGAGGTCCAGCAACCCCGCAACGCCAAGCGAACGAGAACGCTCACGCCACAACCGCCAAGCAACGCGAGCACAGGCAACACTGGCACACGATACCGTGCCGTGACGAAGAACGGCAGCACCGACAGGAAATAGGCGAACGCAAGCAGCATCGATGCACGTAAGAGCTGCGGCGCCGCCCGGTTTCCTCCCCCGGGTACGCCAAAGCAAAACAAGACAAACAGACCGCCCACGGCCAGCCCCAGGAGCACGGCGAAACCCGGCAGCGTTCGCAACACGCGCGACCGCAACCGTTCAAGAGCCACTTCCTTGCTGTCGGAAACCTCCGCGGGCCCCAAGAAGAATGCCGCCTTACGGGCAGTCAACGCCAAGGCTTCGAGGGGTTCCGACCATATAAACTGGAGGGCGCGGTCATAGAAATACCGGGATGCCGCGGCGAAATCGAAGGAGGCGTCGCCGCGCTTCAACGCCATGCCTCGAACCAACTGGGGATAGCTGAAACAGTTCCAGGTGTCCAGGCCGCTCAACGCGCGCAGTTCTGGTATCTTGGGCGAGACGCCGTCTGATTCCGGGTTGTTTCCAATATAGGCATTGACGCCCCCGTAGTACGAAATGAACACGAAGTCTCCGCTCA
>JAGMZX010000006.1:33728-52218 GCA_018005585.1 Candidatus Hydrogenedentota bacterium
GGCCTGCCGAAGGGCGCAGCGCGCAATTCCGGGTCCGGCGCATGGGCAGGCGGTGTCCAGTCCCCGGAAACCATGGCGCGGGCCCAGTAATCATTCAACTGCGGGTCCAGCACGGGACTGTCAAAATCGGGGCTCTGCCGCAATTCCACGAGGTAACCCGCGCGCAACGCCAACGCCATCAGAAAAATGCAGACTATGAGCACTTTCTCGCGCCAGTCACTGCGCAGCATTGCAGTGCCGCCTCGCCCTGAGGCCACCGTCCCGGTAGAAAACATCATGACGCCGCACTCGATTCCAGTCTTTCGTAGCCAGCACATCCTGCCGGGAGACTGCCTTGCTTTTCAACGACGCTTCACTCGCGGAGGGACCCTATCGGGAATAGACACAAGGAACTCAAGGGTTTCCGGTTGAGGTTTAGGGGGGATTGATTTTCCAGGAGCTTTGGGGTATAGTCACGTCAAGCGCACGAAACAGCGTGTTGCGGGGTATGGTTTGCAGGCCGTCTTGGTCGAACACAGGAGGAGTGTCCCGTGGATAAGGTTCAGAAAACGTCAAAGAGCGCATATGTCTGGCCGTGGGCGGTTGTGGTTGCCGTTATCGTCAGCGTGGCCGCCGGCACAGCCATCGCGGGAATTGACCAGAGTGAGCCGGCCCCTGCCACGGCCACTCCGTCCGTGAGTGTGGACTTGGGCGCGCTGAGTCAGGTGGACTTCAGTACGGTGGCAGCGGCAGAGACCGTCAGCGCGGGCGGCGTAGGCGGTGCGGCAGGCGGCGGTGGTGGCGGCGCAGCCGGCGGCGGTGGTGCGGATGTGCTCGTGGCCCAGTACTAGGCTTCGCACCCAGAGACGTATTTAGAGCGGTCCCGCACGTCGTGTCTAACCGGCGTGCGGGGCGTCTTGTTTTTCCGCGAAATCTCCCCTGCTGAGGGCGCCAAGTCGCGACGGGGCCGGCAAGTCGCTTGCCTGAAGACAGGATACGGTGTATTCTGCTCTCCGTTTCGACATGTTGTGGGCAGATGGGAACGTCCCATGATCCTGGTTTCGTGTCCAAACTGCGGCTCGGAACTCCGTATCCCGGACCGATTTCGGGGGCAGAAAGGCCGCTGTCAGTACTGCAACCAGTATATTTCTGTCCCGGATTCCACAATCGCGCCGCAGTGTGCGCCGGACGAAGAGAGCAACCAGCCCGTCGGTCCCGAGCATTTCGGTCATTACAGGAAAGCGCCGGATGAGGATTGGGAAGACCCTTACGACGAGGGCCAAGGCGAAGTGGCGCTGGACGGCATCCCGGATGAGATTCTTGCCAAGCATCGCGCTCTTCTGGCGCGAAAACGCAAGCGCGCCATACTTCTGGGAGTTGCGGCGGGACTCCTGATTACAGCGGCCATCCTCGCAGCCATATTGGTTTACGAAATGGCTCGCGATAACGGAACGCCCGCGGCTCCCAGCACGACAGGAACGCCCCCCGCTGCCGCCGCGCCCGCCAGCGCGCCGGCCGTTACGGCGGCGCCTGCCGCGGCGGACGCCACGCCGCCGCAAGCGACCGCAACACCCTTACGCGTTTACTCCGTCCAGTCCGACCCGCACTATCACCGCGCGGATTGCGCCGTCTACCTCAGCGGCGCCGGGCAACGATACGAAGGTACCGTCGAGCAAGCGTCCGCCGCCGGATTCCAAACACAGTGCCCCCTGTGCAAACCCGGCGTGGCGATATCGGGCGCAGCCTCCCCGCAGCCGGTCCCCGGCACGCCCGTTACGACCGCGCCAGCACCTGTGGAGGACGCAACCGTGGTCTATGTGACCCCCACGGGCGATCACTATCACGCCCATGGATGTGCCCTGATGCAGGGCGCCTCCAATGCGATTTCCCTGGATGATGCCCGCGCGCGCGGATACCAGCCTTGCAGCCGGTGCCTGCGGCCCGCCGTTCCGTGAAACGGTGTGCGCGGAAACGCTTCTTCCCGGTGTTTGGAAACCTGGTTTCTCCGGTGATATCATCTCCCGCGCATGAACGAGTTCGTTTATAACAGCACAGAACAGCGGCAGTTACGGCGGCTGCCCCGCGACCTCATCCGCGCCCGCGAACTCCTGCGGGACCTCGTCTCGAAAAACCTGCGCGTGCGCTACCGCTACGCCGTCATGGGGTTTCTATGGGCCATATTTGAACCTTTGGCCCTCATGCTCGTCCTGACTTTCATCTTCACATTCATTTTCTCCGGGCGCGCGCCCGTTTCCGGACAGGAAAACACGCCCTACGCCGTCAGCCTTCTGTGCGGCCTCATCTTCTGGCAATTCACGGCAACCGCTCTCACGAGCGCAACCCAATCGCTCATCGACAACCAGAACCTGGTCAAGAAGGTCCACTTCCCGCGTGAGATTATCCCCATCGCCGCCACAGGCTATCCGCTGGTCAATCTGGGCATTGGTTTTGTGATTCTGCTGGCCCTTCACGTTATCTCGGGCGGTATTATCAGACTATCTTTATTGTATTTTTGCATCGTTTTTGGCTTGCATATAGCCGCTCTTGTCGGGCTCGCGATGCTGCTCGCCTGCGCCAATGTACTCTATCGGGACATCGGCTACATGACCAGCGTCGCCGTCGTGTTCGGCTTCTACGCCTCACCGGTTTTCTATCCGCTTGAATTCGTCGTCCGGTTGACGGACCTGCCCGCTTGGGTGGAGCCGTGGTATCCGTGGCTGGTGCGTCTATACCTCTTGAACCCAATGGCGGAACTGCTGACGGCGTACCGGCAAATCCTGTTTGAGTGCCGCTTTCCGGACCTTTGGCTCCTGGCATGGCCATCGGTCACGGCGGTCGTCGCGCTCGGCTTGGGCGCGTACGTATGCCGCCGCACCGGCCCCACCCTTTCGGACTATCTGTGATGTCCGTCATTGACATCAAGCATGTAACCAAGGTCTATCCGGCACGGCGCGGCACGCGCGTCATGCTCGGGCGCGGCGGTTTGGGCGACTGGCTGCGCGGGCGGAAAACGGCGACGTTTGCCGCGTTGCGGGACATCTCCCTGGAGGTGGGGCCGGGCGAATCACTGGGTATCATCGGCCGGAACGGCTCGGGAAAGAGCACCTTGCTGAAGATTCTGGCGGGCGTCACGCTGCCGACCAGCGGCGAGGTCATCGTGCGCGGGCGCGTGGCGTCCCTGCTGGAACTCGGCGCGGGTTTCCATCCCATGCTGACCGGGCGCGAGAACGTCTACTTGAACGCGGGGCTGCTGGGCATGCGCCACGCGCAGGTGGACGAGGTCTTCGACCAGATCGTCGCGTTCTCCGGTATCGGCGAATTCATCGACCAGCCCGTGGACACTTACAGCAGCGGCATGTACGTGCGCATCGGATTCGCCGTCGCCGCGCACACGAACCCGGACATTTTCCTGGTAGACGAGGTGCTGTCCGTCGGCGACGAAGATTTTCAGCGCAAGTGCCGCCGCCGGATTGGCGAACTGCGCGAGCAGGGCAAGACCATCGTTTTCGTGTCGCACGACCTCGGCACAGTCAACACGTTGTGCCGGCGCGTCGTGCTGTTGAACAAGGGCGAGATGGTCGTCCGCGACACCCCGCAGAAGACCATCAATTTCTATCTGCGGCAAGTGGGCCGCGACCGCGGCGTTCACACGTTCACCGACGGCGCCATCGAGGCCATCCACTGCGACGGGAGGCTCTCGCTGTTCGCGCGCCAGGAGGAGATCACTGCGTCCACCGGCTGCCAGATGGCTCTGACCTCGCTTGGCCAGCGGCACTTCTCGTCCGACGCGGAATGGGAGCTTGCCGAGGCCGGTGAGTCATGCTGCCGCGCGCAGGGTCGCATGACGCGGCTGCCCGTGCGTTTCGACTGGCGCATGGAACTCGAGGCCGGGCGCCTGACCTGGCATGCCGCCATAGAATGCGAACACGCGGTGGAGCTTTCGCTCATCGAACTCATGATCTGCCTGCCCACGTCTTACCTGCACTGGCTCTACGGCGATTACGCCGGGCGCTTCCCGGATATCCTCCCCGCTGACAGCGGCTGGAACGTGGTTGTCGCGCCCGAGGTCTCCGCGCATGAAGCCGCCGCGTTGCCCGAGGAGGGCGCGGCGTTGCCACCGCTGATGTTCCGGTTAACGCCACACCTGCCGCACATGGCGCTCTACTGGGCCAATTCGGAATACGTGTCGTTCAGCCGCTTGTTGATTCCATATGCCAGGTTTCCGGAGGAAAACTGCGTTTTTTCCGCAGGACGGCACGACATAGTGACCTTGACGATTGACACCACAACCGACCGGGCGCGCATTCGGGAGCGCATGCGCACGGAGCGGTCCCTGCAGTCCGGACGGCTGACCGCCCGTTTCGAACTGGGCAAGGTGCGCGTCAGCTATGATGAAGAAGAACTCACCGCGGCGCTGCATCTCTACTCTTCCATACTCATGGAACATCTGTGGCACGACAGCATCAGCCTGCAATGGAGCGCCGTGCGCTCGGATGGGCGCCGGCTTGCGGTCTCGGGTGTTTCCCGGCGCTTCCCGTTCCGGCAGGACTGGGAAATGGAAGCGGTCGAAGGCGGCTTCGCCCTGCGCATCTGGGTCGAGGCGCTTGAACCGTTCGACGCGCAGGAGTACCACGTGTCGGCGGTACTTCGCGCCGAGTACGAAAACTGGGAGACCGACCACGAATCGGGGGTGTTTCCGCCCTTTGACCGCGCTATGAGCATATGGAAACACCTGAATCGCACGTATGCGCCCGGCTGCCGCGCGCAAGCCTTGAGTTCCCGTTTGCCGTCTGTTATTTTCGAGGTGACGGCGCAGGACATGGGTTTCCGGATGACGCCCCTGAATACGGGGCATGACCAGCACGCGCGCGTGTTGCAGGCGTTGCGCCCTTCGGATATGAGTCCGCTTCATTTCGACGCGGGCCGGCATTTGTATTTCTCGGGCAGGCTGCTCATCAGCCCCTGCGCGGAGCCGCAGGTGCGACAGGCCCCGTTCGCCCGATAACCGGAGTCTTCCAAATGGCGACATCGGCGCAGCCCCACAGCGGCGTTGTTCAGGCAGGCGCACCCGCGGCGGACGCACTCGCGCGCGGCTATAAGAAAACGAAGAAACGCACACTGAACCGGCGCGGCGTCATGTGGCTTGGCCAGACCTGCAATGCGCGGTGCTACTTCTGCTACTTCATCAATCGCATCGAGGACCACAAACACCCCGAACATCCCTTCATGTCGCTTGAGAAGGCCAAATTGATCTGCTCGACTCTGCGCTATTTCTACGGCAATACGGCCATCGACATCCAAGGCGGCGAACCCACGATCTTCAAAGGCATTTTCGAGTTGATCCGGTATTGCCGCGACATCGGCCTCTACCCCACGCTCATCACTAACGGGCTGATGCTCGGCAAGCCCGGCATGCTCGAAAAATTCCGCGACGCCGGCATTCGCGATTTCCTGGTCAGCCTGCACGGGGTGGGCGAGGTGCATGACGAGGTCGTCGGCGTGAAGGGCGGCTACCAGAAGATCACCGCCGCCATCGAGCGCATGCGCGAACTGGCAATACCGTTCCGCTTTAACTGCACCATGTCCGAGCCCGTGGTGAAGATCCTGCCCGAGGTGGCGCAAAAGGCCATAGCCTACGGCGCGCTCGCGGTGAACTTCATCGCGTTCAACCCCTTTGGCGACCAGCAGACCGGCACGCGCACCGCACGCAACGTCGCCCGCTATTCCGACATCAAGGCGCAATTGACCAAGGCAATGGACATGCTCGAGGAGGCGGGAATCGAAGTGAACGTGCGGTATCTGCCGCTGTGCATGGCGGAACCCCGGCACCGAAAGAACTTCTACAATTACAAGCAGCTCAGCTACGATCATCACGAGTGGGATTACGCGAGCTGGTTGTGGACCATGATGCAGACGCAGATGATGCGCGACGGGGGCACCACGCCGCCGTTCCACATCGGCTACCGGTCGCATGAGTTGTACAAGCGCGACCCGCACGCGCTGGTGACGCTGTGCGCGGCGCAGCCGTTCAAGATGGGGCTCAAGTTCCGCGCGCAACGGTTGCTCGCCCGGCTCCGCCAGCTGCGCCGGGGCAAACCCGCAATCTACGCGGAAGAAGCCGAACAGCGCGCGCGGGACGACTGCGCGTATAAATACCACGAGGCGTGCCAACAGTGCCATGCGAGACACATCTGCGACGGTTTCCATGGCGACTACGCGGGTTTCTTCGGCACGGATGAGGCCGCGCCCATTGCCGATATGCCCACTACGAACGACCCGCTGCATTTCATCAAAGACCAGGAAAAACTGGTCGAACCGGAAGACGAGCACTGGGCGCTATGAATCAAGGTCCGGGGAAAGGCGCGGCCGGGACACCCTCGTGGGGACCGGTGCCCTTCGGGGGCAGATAGGCACGCACCGCTATGGTGACCATGCAAGACGCGGAAACGGCAACCCTGTGCGCCGTCGATCAGGCGCTCGCACCCGTGCGCGGGCTCATTTCGACGGAAAACGCGCGAAGCCGCCCGTTCGCGCTTGCGGACCTCAAGAAATGGTTCCGGCTCAACGCGGTCATTTTCAAGGTCGAGAAAGTCGACATCCGCCCCGGCGGCGCGACCATCGGCCTGTTGCCGGAATTGCTCGCGGCCGCCCGGCAAGAAGGCCTGCGGGCATCCCTGCGTGTTGCGCCGCCTCTCTCCCCTGCCCTGCTCGATTTGGCGCCGCCCCGGGAACTGCTGGATGTCTTTATTTGTGCTTCCGGCCGCGACACGGACTGGTTCAAGACATGGATCGCCGCGGCCGTGCGGGCAAGTATCCCGGTACGGGCACAGGTCGAGGTCCCTCTCGCCGCATCGGAAGTGGGAATATTAGAAGAGACCTTCGCGAATGCGTGCGCGGTCAATATTGCCGCCTCCGAGCCTTTTTCGCAGGCCGGCCTGTCTCCACGCGATGACGGCGCGGAGCAAATCGATCTCCTGAACAGCCTTGCGCGCCGGCTTTCCGGCCGGGGCGTGGAAACTCATCTCATCGGCCTGCCCTTCTGCCTCGTCCAGGAAGACAATCTCTCTTGCGCCGTCAATTCACAGCAGTTCCACCTCGACCACCCGCATTACCAGCGGCGTTCCTACGAAATGGCGCTGCAGATGCACGCGCTTGGCCCCGCATGGATGGGCAAGGCCGTCGAAAACCGGCTGGCCCGCGCCACTTCCGTGCATAACGCGCTGGACCAGCGCCTGTTCCCCTGGATCCTCGAACACCCGAAGGTCTACGCGCGCGTCTGGATGCTGCACAAGCTCACGCGGCATCTGAAACGCCTCCGGCGCGCCGAGCGCGCCCTGCCAGAGGAGATGACCGCCGCGCAAGCCGAAATCGAGCGTCTCCGCCGCAAGGCGCTGCGCGACCTCGCGCCCGCTTGCCGCGCGTGCCGTTACCGGCGTATCTGCGACCATGAGACCGAATCGTTTCGCGCGCGGTTTCCCAGACTGCGCGCCCGCACAATCCCGGGGGACCCGATTGTATCGCCCTTGCAGTATCTGCACGGCCGCGCACGCCACTATGACGCGGTAGACGCCGCGCGCCTGCAATTGCCCGAGCACCTGAACGCCCTGGCGGCGGCGGCATGCGCCATAACCCTGCGCGAGCCGCATACGCGGGAGATCGCGGCGGATTCCTACGATATCGAGGGCCGCTTCACTCATCACATGCCCGGCGCGATCCGCTGGTGCTCTTTTGCGCCCGGGGAAATGCGCAGCACGCCGCTGACGCGCATCGAGCCGCCGTTCACCATGACCCTGACCTTCGGCGGGGGCATCGCGGAGCACATCGGTTTCGCCTTTGGGCGGCATGCGAAGATCATGTGCCCTATGATCGACTACACGCACCGGCTCACGCTGCATGTCGATGCGCTCGGCCATTACGTGCTCCTGCGCGACAACGTGCTCGTGCGCCCAACGGAATTCGAGGGCGAACGCCGCCTGCCCCAACGCCTTGCGGGCTGTCTCGAGCCCCGGGTCGTAGTCAACAACGTCGACGGTTTCATCGTGACGCAGACGCTGCTCCTCTGGGAGCGCGGGCCGGACGCCGCCGCGGACTGGAACCGCATCCGCTATTCGGTGATCATCATCAATACGCGTTATGCGCGGCGATTGCAGGCGGCGCTCCTCGCATTGGCGCACCAGCGCGATTTCGACATGAGCCGCGTCGAAATCGTCGTGGGTTATGTGCCCGGCATTGACACCACGGACGACCTGATCGATTCGCTGCGCCTGAGCCATCCCGGCCTGCGCATTGTCCGCGCGCCGTTTTCGCCAGACAACGTGCGGTCAAAGGGATTCATGATCAACGAATGCGCGCGCATCGCGTCCGGCGCCTGGATCGTATTGCTTGACGCCGACATCATCGTTCCCCCGGATTTCTTCGCCGAAATCGACCGTCACGCCGACCGCACGCATTTCATCGCGCCGGACGGACGCAAGATGCTCTCGCCCGAAACCACCGCGCGCGTCTTGCTGGGCCAGGTGCGCCCGTGGGAATGTTTCGACGAACTCGCGGCAGCCGCGCCGGAATACCGGTTCCGGGAAGCGGTCCGCATACCGATCGGGTTCTGCCAATGCGTAAGGCGCGAGGTGATCGAGAAAGTGCCATACCACGAACTCGATCATTTCGAAGGTTCCGACTGGATGTTCGGCAAGGCGGTCGTCGTGCATTTCGGCCCCGAGACACGGCTCGAAGGAAAGGTCGTGCTGCACCTGGACCACGCGGGCAGCCAGTGGTACGGCGCGCCGAAGCAGCTCTGATGCCGCCTGCCTACTGCGCCTCGAGATAATCAAGCAATATCCGCGCGTTGTGAACGAACACGCTCGTATGCACCAGCATCTGGTCCGGATTCGCCTTGAATTCCCGGAGTACGGCGCGCTCGCTGTCCGCAGGCGCGGACAGCCATTCCCCCGTTCCCGTAATCGCGTCACAGACCGCCGCCACGCGTTCGGCGAGTTCCGCCCGCGTGCCGGGGCTTTCCGGCGCCGCCTGTTCGCGCAATACCGCATCCCGCCCCCTTGACCGGATCTCTTCATATAACGCTTTCGCGCGGTATGGGTACCACTCACCCCGCCAACTGTAGCCGCCGCGCGCCCCCGCGGCGTCGTAGACAACGACTCTGTCCTTCGGATGCCCGTAGATGGGCCGGTGCGTGCCCGGTTCATAGAGCCGCGCCCATTTCCCGTCCTGCAGACGGCTTTCCTCGTACCAGGCGAACGCCCGCGGCAACGGCTCCAGGAAACGGTCCTCGCCCGTGACGAGATAGAGTTCGGCCAGCACTTCACAGACTTCCGCGCTTTCTGCCGGGGTATAACCGGGCGGTTCAAACGTGCGGGCCCACGCGGGCTTCAGGGTTTCCGGGTCGTATTGTTGCGCCCAGGCGGCCTCGCCCGGCCCGCCCTGCAGCCGAAGAATGCATGCGCCGCCGCGATGCGCCGCCTCCAGATATCGCGCATCACCCAGCAGTTCATAAAGGCGCAGCAAGGCGCGAATGACGTTCACCATCGCATTGTCATTCAAGGTAATGCAGTGGTCGTAATCCGACCCGCCGGGCGGATAGGCCTGCGGCCACCCGCCGTTCTCGTACTGGGACAACAGCAGGAACTCGCCCACGCGGCGGACCAATTCCAGGTCTTCCTCCGCGTTTGTGTATTGCCGCCACGCAATGAGAAAACGCAATGCGCCGGTGGTCACATCGTCGTCGAAAGTCCCTCGTTTCCGCCATTCCCTGTCCACGGGGCCTTCATGCGGAAACCCTCCTTCCGGCGTCATAATCCTGGCAAGGGCGTTCCGCGCCGCACGCGCCGGTTCCGCGAGGGCCGGGTCCCGCAGCGTTTCAGACGCGCCGAGGAAGATACCGGCCACGCCGGGCGTCGCGGGCGGCTGCACGGTAATCCAGTGCCGCGGCACCGGCCGGTACTCGCCCCACATGACGGAGTCGTCCTGCGCGTACGACGTGCCCCATCCGCCGCCGCACTGACGGACAGTCATCGCGGCCAGCGACTTGCGCAGCGTTTCTTCCGCGCGCACCTGCAAATCGGCGGGCGTCGCGGCCGGCGCGCTGAGAACAGCCAAGAGGAACAGCACACCTTCCATCATCATGACCCACTCCTCAGGAATCGGGAATCGTGCCTTATCTGAGACCATTCTGTGCGGCCAAGTGCTTCGCCAGGCGCTTGGCAAGCCCGATGATCGTGAGCACCGTGGGACGTCCCAGCGCCTCGGGAAACACGCTCGCATCGCAGACATACAGCCCCGGCGTTTCCGTGCGCAGGTTGGTGTCCACGAGGGCGCCAAGGCGCACGGTGCCGCTCGGGTGCGTGCCCCGCTGCGGCGTAACGTACAGCGTCGCGGGGTCCGCCCCCGCTTTCAGCAGGATGTTCCGGCATACCTCTTCGGCGCGCCGCATGCGGTCCGCGTCGTCGCCCACCATGGGCTTGCTGATGGTCCCGTCGGGAAACACCCCCCCCGAGATGTTGTCTTTCAATTTGATCATGACGCCCAGCAAACGGTCCCACTGCGTCCAACGGAGCGTGTGGCCAAGGCCCTTGCGCATGGCAATGAGCGGATACATGAGCCACGGGTCGGCGAGCGTGCTCAGCATGTAGCCCTCCGCTTCGTTCTCCCACGACCACGTCATCGGCGGCTCGCGCCCGATGCCCGGCTCTTTGCCAAACCCATAAACCATAACGGTCGTGTCCATCGTCATGCCTGTCCCCGCCTCGCGGAAACCCGATGCCTGCAGGATGCGCGGCGTGCCAATGCCCCCGGCAGCCAGCACGACGGTACGCGCGCGCACGGTGAAGGGCCTGCCTGCATACCGGCCTTCGACGCCCGCACACTGACCGTCCTCCAACAGGACGCGGTCCACGCGGGCGCGGGTGATCAGCGCCGTTCCGGCGGCCACGGCTTCGTCGGCGTACTCGCCCGCGTTCCACTTCGCGCCGCAGCGGCAACCGAGCATGCACCGGGCGCCGCACCTGAACGCGCCATGGGCCCGTCCGGGCCGCAGGAACTTGGCCTGCGGCTCCCAGGGATAGCCAAGGTCCCGTGCGGCTTGGGCAATCCGCGTGGACGCATCGCCGCGCAAATGCCGCGGCAGCGGTGCGATTTCCAATTCCGCGGCGGTTGCCGCCGTTTCGGCCTCGATATCAACGCCGTAGCGGTTCTTGAGCCAGGGAGGCGGCGGGGAAGCGCACCCGCAGAACATGCTGGTCGCGCCGCCGACGATCAATGGCCGCACGATGTTCAGCCCTTCCTTCGTGAACAAGAGACTTGCCCGGTCGGAATAGAGTAATGCCCCGAAGTACGTGCCATAGTAGAACCGTTTCCGGTGGTCGCCACCCCGCTCGAGCAGGACCACGCGCCGGCCCGCCCGCGCGAGTTCGCGCGCGGCCGTCGCGCCGCCGGGACCCGAGCCCGCAACCACCACGTCTGCGTCCAGTGTCATCCTCGCCATGGGCGTGTTCCTCGTTAGACTTACAGAGTACTTCACAACCACTGCCGCGGGAAACCCGAGCCGCCGGCAATTTGCTATCCTTCCCCCGCAAGGGTAATGATTCCGCTCCGGCGTTCGCAATTTGCGTCCTTCTTTCCCTGAATCCCGGCAAGGAGACGGCCATGACCGAAAAATTCAGATGGGGCATCTGCGGGACGGGCGGTATCGCCCACGCATTCGCTCACGGCCTGCAGGCGTTGCCCGACGTGGAGCTCGTCGCCGTGGGTTCCCGAACGGCCGCCGCCGCGGCGCGATTCGGCCAGGAATTCAACGTGCCGCGCCGACACGCCTCCTACGAGGCGCTTGCCGCGGATCCCGGGGTCGACGCGGTCTATGTCGCAACGCCGCACCCGTGGCACAAGCCCAACACCATCCTGTTCTTGAAATCGGGCAAGGCGGTGCTGTGCGAGAAACCCTTCGCAGTCAACCGTAAAGAAGCCGAAGAAATGGCGGCCACGGCGCGCGCCGAGCGCCGGTTCCTTATGGAAGCAATGTGGACCCGCTTCCTGCCAATGCTTGTGCAGACGCGCGCCTGGCTGGCTTCCGGCAGCATCGGCGACGTGCGCATGGTCCAGGCGGACTTCGGGTTCCGCGCGAGTTGGGATGAAGAAAGCCGGTTGCTCGACCCCGAGCTGGCGGGCGGCGGCCTGCTCGACGTCGGCGTATACTGCGTGTCTTTGGCGTCGATGGTCTACGGCCGCGAACCCAGCCGCATTACAGGGTTTGCGCATCTCGGGCACACCCGGGTGGATGAACAATCCGCCGTGGTCCTGGCGTACGACGGCGGTGCGTTGGCGCTGCTCTCGAGCGCGGTGCGCACCAACACGCCGCAGGAAGCCGTCATAATGGGTACCGAAGGCATGGTCCGGCTGCACCCGCCCTTCTGGCGCGGCGATCGCGCGACCCTTACCGTTCATGACAAGAGCGAACAGGTGTACGAATTCCCCCTGCAAGGAAACGGGTACAACTACGAGGCGGCGGAAGTCGCGCGATGCGTGCGCGAGGGCCGCCTCGAATCCCAAACCATGCCCCTGGACGAATCCTGCGTTATCATGGGCGTGATGGACGCCATACGCGCCCAGTGGGGGCTGGTCTACCCCTGCGAATGCCCCTAGACCGGCACAAACGGCGGCAAGGAACACAGACGATGCAGTACGGCCGAATCCCAGGCGTGACCAAGCCCGTCTCCCGGCTCATCCAGGGCGGTATCATGCTTAATTCCGAGGATGAGGCCGCCGGGTACGCCCTTATGGACGCCGTCTTCGCGCTCGGCTGCAACACCATCGACACGGCGCATGTCTACGGTACGGGCGACTGTGAGCGGGTTCTTGGGCGCTGGATCGCGTCGCGCGGAATCCGCGACCAGCTCGTGATCCTCGACAAGGGCGCGCATCATAACGCCGACCGGAAACGCGTCACGCCCTTCGACATCACCGCGGACATTTACGACTCCCTGGCACGGCTGAAGACCGATTATATCGACCTGTACCTGCTGCATCGCGACGACCCCGCCGTTCCCACCGGTCCGATCGTCGAGACGCTGCACGAACACCAGCGCGCCGGTCGCATCCACGCCTACGGCGGCTCCAACTGGACCACGGACCGCATCGCGGCGGCCAACGCCTACGCAAGGGACCACGGCCTGACGCCGTTTGTCGCCAGCAGCCCCCATTTCAGCCTTGCCGAACAGATTGAGGCTCCGTGGGACGACTGCATCACCATCACCGGCGCCGGGGCGCAGGCGCATCGGGCCTGGTACCGTCACGAGCAGTTGCCGCTCCTCTGCTGGTCGAGCCTGGCGGGCGGCTGGTTTTCCGGCCGACTCTCGTGCGATAACCAGGCGGAACACGCGGACACGCTGTATATGCGCTGCTACAACTGCGAAGCCAACTGGCAGCGGCTTGAACGCGCCCGGGCGCTGGGCGCCGAACGCGGGCTGAGCGCCGCTCAGGTCGCGCTCGCCTATGTCCTGCATCAGGGGTTTAACGCGTTCCCCTTGGTCGCAGCGTATTCCGGCAACGAATTCGCCGCGTGCGCCGCCGCGCTCGATGTGACCCTTACCGCAGGGGAGCTTGCCTGGCTCGACCTGCAAAGCAGCGAACGTTAACTCTGGAACCTCCTCTTTCGTTACAATATCCTGACAATTCCATGGGCCTCCATGCCGTATGCTGCTCCGGCTGAGTGGGGGCGCGGAAACAACTGAAAGTGAAAAGCATGACACGCGACAACAGCACATGTCCGCCGTTCCGCCGCTTCCTCGCCATCGTACTGCCTGTCATGGCCCTGTCGGGCGCGCACTGCGTGTTCGGGCCCGACCCGATGGAAGGTCAGGCGGCTCCGGCGTTCTCTTTGCCGTCCCTGGACGGCGAGACCGTGAATCTGGCGGACTATCTCGGCAAGAAGGTAGTGCTCCTGGACTTTTGGGCGTCCTGGTGCCCCCCCTGCCGCCAGACCATGCCGATCATCAACGCGGTCGCCGCGCAGTACGCCGGAAAAGACGCGGCCGTGTTCGCGGTGAACGTGGGTGAAACACAGGCCACGGTCCAGGCATTCATCGACGAACTGGGGCTGAATGCCGTGACCGTACTGCGGGACGAGGACGGCAGCGTCGGCGAACAGTACGGAACGCGGTCCATTCCGCGCATGATTCTCATCGACAAACAGGGGACCGTCCGCCAAGTGCACTCGGGTTATTCGTCCGGCCTGCAGGCGGATCTCTCCGAGGCCATCGACACGCTTCTCGCGGAACAAAGGTAGAGGCGACCGTGAAATTACCTTTGCTGCTGTGCATGCTGTTGGCCTGCTGCGCGGTCGCCGCGGCGCAGGGCGGCGCATCCGTCGAAGTCTGGATGAGTTCCGAAAACGGCGATTACGCGCTGTCGCAGATGCCGGGTATTCCGCTGGAAGCCGCCACGAATGAAGCAGGCATCGTCATCGACCCGCGGAAGACGTGCCAGACTATCCTCGGCATGGGCGCCTCTTTCGATCATGCCTCCTGGTACAACTGGAGCCTCCTGGATGAGGCGGCGCGGGCGGAGGTTATCCGCAAGCTCTTCGACCCCGACGCGGGCATCGGCATGAACTTGATGCGCCTGTGCATCGGCACTTCCGACTTCGCCGGAGAACCCTGGTATTCCTATGACGACATGCCTGAAGGCGAGACCGACCTTGAGCTGGACCACTTCTCGATTGACAAGGACCGCGCGTATCTCCTGCCCGCGGTCAAGGCGGCGCAGGCAGCCAACCCGGACCTGCTGTTGTTCGCGTCGCCCTGGAGCCCGCCCGGATGGATGAAAACAACGGGGACCATGCTCGCGGGCAAGTTGAAGCCCGAATATTACGGCGTTTACGCGCGGTACCTGCTCCGGTTCCTCCGCGCATACGAAAACGAAGGCGTGCCCATCCATGCACTCACGCTGCAGAACGAGCCGGCGCACATCGACCCCGCCTACCCAACGTGCCTGTGGACGGGCGAAGGACAACGGGACTTCATCCGCGACCACGTGGGGCCGTTGTTCGCCGGCGGAAATATAACCGCGAAGCTGTGGTGCTGGGACCACAACTACAACCGCCTTGAGTTCCCGCGCGCGGTTTTGAGCGATCCCGCCGCGGCACAGTACGTGGACGGCACCGCATTCCACTTCTACGAGGGCGAGGTGGAAGCCATGTCGCAATTGCGCGGCGAATTCCCGGACAAGCACCTCTATTTCACGGAAGGGTCAACGTTCCGCACGCGCGGCGCGATTCAGCTTATCGGGATTCTGCGCAATTGGGCGCGGTCTTACAGCGCCTGGGTGATTATGCTCGACGAAAACCGCAAGCCGAACAACGGCCCTCATTTTGCCAGCCGCACGTGCCTGGAGTTCGACTCCAAGACCCGCCAGGTCGCTTATCGCTTCGACTACTACATGTACGGCCAGTTCATGAAGTTTATTCACCGCGGCGCCGTGCGCGTCGAATCCACGCCCGGCACAGCGAAGTTCGATCACATCGCGTTGCGCAATCCCGGCGGCGCGCTCGTGATGGTTGCGGCCAACGCAGGCAACGCACCCCAGACGTTCCGCGCGCGTTGCGGCAAAGCAGAGTTCGCCGCCTCTTTGCCTGCGCGTTCCGTTGCAACCTTCCGCTGGATGCCTTGACGCAGCCGAAGCGAAACAAAAGGAGACCCGGTGTATGAAGATGTCGAGTATGTCCGCCTTGGCCGTCCTCCTTCTTGCCGTCGCGGCGCAAGTCGCTTTTACGGAAAACACCGGCGTTCCCGCGCCCGAAACCCCGGCGGAGCACGCGGTCCACGCCACGCTCTTGAGCGCCGCCGCGGCCGGCGACCTTTACGGCGCAATCGACTTGCTCAAGGCGGGTGCTCCGCTCACCGGCAAGAATGAATCGGGCGAAGACGCTTTCCTGGCCGCTACAAAAAGCGGCAATGCGCATCTGGTCGAAGAACTGCTGAAAGCGGGCGCCGACGTGGATGCGCGAGACCTCCTCGGCAATTCCGCGCTGCACCTGGCTGCGGCGGCCAACGACGTCTACATGATCCAGCACCTGGCCGCGCGCGCGCTCGACCTCAACGCGCGGAATGGCAATGAATACACGCCCATGCACGTGGCAGCGGAACAGGGCAAGCCGGAAGCCGTGCTCGCGCTCATCGACCTGGGAGCTAATCCCGACCTTACCCTTAAAGGTCAAGCCCAGACGGAACCCCTTTTCATGGCCGCGAAAGCGAAGCAGTGGAACGTCGTCGAAGCCCTTCGCGCCCGCGGTTTTTCCTACAGCATCACTCTGGCGGTGACCTACCGGGATTACGGGTCCCTGGAAAAGACCTTCGCCGATTCGCCCGATTCCGTCAACTACGCGGACTCCATCCCGCGCGCGGGCATGTCGCAGGGGCTGACACCGCTCATGATGGCCGTCATTATGGACGACAAGGAGATGGTCGAGTACTTGCTGAGCAAGGGCGCCGATATCCATGCGTCGACCATCACCGGCTCAACCTGTCTCGCCATCGCCGTCGACCAGAACCAATACGAGATGATCGACTTGATCCTCTCCAAGGGCGTGGACATCGACGAATCGTCCCCCGCCGCGCGCAATGAATCCGTACTCCTGCGCACGGTGCGAACGGGCACGCCGGAGATGGCCACGTACCTGATTGAGCGCGGCGCAAATATCAACTTGCTTGATTTCCGGGGCCACAGCGCACTGCACCTGGCCGTCGAGGCGAATCGCCCCGAGATGATTACCCTGCTCTTGGACAGCGGCGCGTACATCGATGCGAAGAACCGCACCGCCGCGACGCCGCTGCATCTTGCGTCGGAATTGGGCCTGCCCGAACTGGCCCAGATACTGATTGACCGCGGCGCCGACATCAACGCCCGCGACCGGCTCCGCCACACGCCGCTGGACTTGGCGGCCCTGGCGGGGAAGACGGGGATGGTCGCGGAACTCCTGCGCAACGGCGCCGACCCGCTCCTGAAAGACAAAGAAGGGTTGGATACCTTGCATCTTGCGGTAGCGTCTGGGCATCAGGAATTGACGGGATTCCTGTTGGACCAGGGCGTTGACCTGGAGACCCGGGACCGCAATGAAGCCACGCCGTTGCATACGGCGCTGGCGCAAGGGCACAAGGACCTTGCGGCCTACCTCGTGGAGCGCGGCGCGGATATTTCGGCCCGGGATGTCAACGGGCGCACGCCGCTGTTCACGGCGCTGTCGGCGGACCTGCTGGATGCGGCCAAGTTGCTCGTGGAGCGCGGCGCGGACCCGCAATGGCAGGACACGCAGGGCCGCACCCCGCTCTATGCCGCAATCGAATCCCAGACCAAAGCCTCAGCGGAATACCTGGTGTCATTGGGCGCGGACGTCTTCCGCGCCGACGGCAGCGGTTATACCCCGTTGCACATGGCGGCGGAACGCGGCGCGCCGGAGACGGTGGATTACCTGTTATCTCTCAAGCCGGACGTCAACGCGCTGGACGACCGCGGCTGGTCTCCCCTGCATGTCGCGGCGCGCCGTGGCAATGTCTTGGTTGTAAAATCTCTGGCCATGCAGGGGGCGGATATGGGCCTTAAGACCCGGGATGGGCAATTGGCGCTGCATATTTCAGCGGCGAACGGGCATTGGGGGCCTGCCCAATTGTTCGTGCTGCAGGGGATCGACATCAACGCGCCCGATGTAAACGGGGATACGCCGCTGCACCTTGCCGCCATGGGCGGCTTTCATCGTCTGGTGCGCTTGCTTATCGGACGCGGCGCGGATTTCGTTTCGGTGAATGCCGCCAACAAGACCCCCTTGACGGTGGCCATGGAACTGGCCGAAAACAGGCCGAACCCTGTCGGGCTGACACCCTATCAGATCGGCCAGATACGGGGCCTGGACCAGTGCGTGACCTACCTGCGCGCGGTAATCCTGGATGAATTGGCTCAGGCCGCGCGCACAGGGGACGTGGCTGTATTGCAGCACCTGCTCGAACGGCATCCCGAATTCGTGGATGCGGCGGTGCTGGGCACGCCGCTGATCAGTTGGGCGGCGCAGGAAGGGCACCTGGATGCCGTGGAAGTGCTCGCGGACCGGGGCGCGCGCCTGACTCCCGCACCGGATGACGTGTATCCGCGTTCGCCGCTGCACGATGCTGCCGCGCGCGGCCACGCTGAAGTGGCGCAGGCGCTTCTCGAGCGCGGCGTGGACAAGGAACTGAAGGACACCTCAGGGAAAACAGCCGCGGAACTCGCAACGGAGAACGGCTATCCCGGCGTCGCGGACTTGATCGCCGCATTCTCCCCCGCCCCGCAGACCGGGGCTGCGCCATGACCTCAGGGATTCCGGGCTTTCTCTTTGCGCGGACGCCGCGGATCGTCTTCGGGCCCGGAACCGCCAGGCAACTGCCGAAGCTGGCCGCAACGTACGGTTCTCCGGTCTTGCTTGTGACTGGCAAGGCATCCTATGCGGGCGCGGCGTGGAACGAATGCGTTGCCGGTTTCC
>JAGMZX010000006.1:52318-62936 GCA_018005585.1 Candidatus Hydrogenedentota bacterium
GCCGCCGCGTGCCTGCCCCGGGCCGTCGAGCAAGGGGCAAGCGACATCGACGCGCGGGCAGGCATGGCCTATGCGGCCTTGCTGTCGGGAATCGTGCTCGCTAATGCCGGACTCGGCATTGTCCACGGTCTGGCCTCACCGATTGGCGCATTTTTTCCCGCGCCGCATGGGGCGGTGTGTGCCGCGCTGGTCGCCGCCGCAACGGAAGCGAATATCGCACGCCTGCTCGCCGAACACGGGCCGGACCATCCCGCCCTGACCAAATACTCGCATGCCGGGACACTCCTTTCCGGACGCGATGCCCACGATGTGGCGGCCGGCTGTATGCTGCTCGTCGAATCCCTGCAAGCATGGACTGCACGCTTCGGGTTGCCCCGTCTCGGGCAGTTTAGCATCACGGACGCCGATGTCCCCCGTATCGTCGCCGGCGCCGGCAACAAGAATAATCCCGTTGCACTGTCCAAGAACGAAATCGCCGCGATCGTGAAGCGCTGCCTGTAGGGAAACACGGTGCGCAAGCTCTTGCTGCTGTCGGGTTCCCGCCGGCCTCACGCTGCGTGGCCGCCAAACCGAATCAAGGAGCAGGGTCATGACGGACCGGGAGCGATTTGTCGCGTGTGTGTTGGGGGAACCCGTGGACCGCGTTCCCTATTGGCTCGCCTGGGGGCCTTGGGAAACCACCTGGCGGCGGTGGTGCGAAGAAGGCAAGCCCGCCGGGGTAATCGATGCGCGCATGCCTTTCGAGCCCGATTTCCCGCCTATCCCCTTGCCAGTCAATTGCGGACCTTGCCCGAAGTTCGAGGAGCGCATACTAGAGGAAGACGCGGAATCCAGAGTCCACGTCGACAGTTGGGGCATTACCCGGCGCACGTTCAAGAACAAGGAATCGATGCCGCGCTTCCTCGACTACCCCGTCAAGTCGCGCCGCGACTGGGAGCAGTACAAGGAAGAGCGCCTGGACCCGGACCATCCCGACCGGCTTGCCCCAAGCCCGATGGGCGACTGGCGCGAGATCGGCAAGTCGCTCGCCGCATGCGGCATCCCGCTGCAGCTCGGATACTATCCAGACACCGGGTTGTACGGCGGCGTGCGCTGGCTCATGGGCGAGGTGGACTGTCTCGTCGCGTTCTGCACCGACCCCGAACTCGTGCAGGAAATCATGGAGCATCTTACGACGGTGTATCTGACCGTCTTCGAAAAGGTCCTACGCGAACTGCGCGTCGACGTGATTCACATGTGGGAAGACATGTGCGGCCGCCAAGGCCCCCTTATCTCGCCGCAACACTGGGACACATTCCTGGGGCCCCACTACCGCCGCCTGCGCGCGTTCGCCGACGCGCATGATATCCCGGTCTTTTCGGTGGACACGGACGGGAACCCGGATCTGATCATTCCCCCGATGATCGACGCAGGCGTCAATTTCCTGTTTCCGCTGGAAGTGGCGGCGGGTTGCGATGTGAACAAGATGCGCGCGAAATACCCGAGACTCGGCATGATGGGCGGCATCGACAAACGGGCGCTTGCTCTTGGGCCGGACGCCATCGACGCCGAGCTCGAACGGGTCCGCCCCGCCGTGGCGCGCGGGCGCTATGTCCCCGACCTCGACCACCTCGTTCCCGACGACGTCCCCTGGGACAACTACCGCTATTTCGCAACGGCTCTGAAGCGCTTGACGGGCAAGGGATGAAACCTCCGGCCAAGGGTTGTTCCCTCGGCTATAATAACCGCAGCCGGGTTGTTTCCCTTGGCGGAATACGAATATGCGCGTGCAGCTCTTACACCCGCCCATCTATGTGAACCGTCACGCCGTGCAGGCGACGCGGCCCTCGCTGCCGCTCGGTCTTGCCTATATCGCCGCGGCCTTGCGAGACAGCGGGCATGAGGTCTCCGTTCTGGACGCCGTCCAAAGGAAACCGGAGCAACTGACGCCCGATGGCCGGTTGCACTACGTTGGCATGCGGCCCGAGGAGATTGTCGAGACTCTTGACCCCGGCACGGACGCGATCGGCCTGAGCGTCATGTTCTCGTTCACTTGGCCGCTCGTAAAACGCATCGTGCATCGCATACGCGAGCAATACCCCGGCAAGGTCATCGTTGGCGGGGGGGAGCATCTCACGGGCATGCCCGAGTATTCATTGCGCGAAGCGCCCTTCGACTGCCTGGTGCTCGGCGAAGGCGAAGCAACCGCTCAGGAACTGTTTCGAGCATTGGACAATGGCCGCGGCAATCTCGAGGACATTCCGGGCCTTGCGTTTCTTCGCGACGGCCGGTTCGTGAAAACACCGCCGCGCGAACGCATCCGCGAGGTGGATGCCTTGCGCCGTCCAGCCTGGGACCTCTTCGACCCCGAAGCGTATTACCGCATGAGATTCGTGTTCGGCGTGGACGCCGGGATGACCATGCCCATCCTGGCGACGCGCGGCTGTCCCTACGAATGCACCTACTGCTCGAACGCCATGATGTGGGGGCGCCGCTGGTACGCGCGCGATCCCGCCCACGTCGCCGAGGAAATCGAGGAATATCATCGCACCTATGGCGCGACGAATTTTCCGTTTCATGACCTTACGGCAATCCTCAAGAAATCCTGGATCGCCTCCTTTTGCGAGGAATTGCTGCGACGCGACTTGCACATCACCTGGCAACTGCCCAGCGGCACCCGCTGCGAGGTCGTGGATGGAGAAGTAGCCGCACTGCTGCGGCGGACGGGCGGGTCGTCCCTAACATTCGCGCCCGAAAGCGGCTCGGAACGCACTCGTGTTCTGGTCAAGAAGAAGATGTCCGAACAGGACTTGATGCATGCGGTGCGCGCATGCACCGCGGAGAGACTGAACGTCTCGACCTTCTTCGTGATTGGGTTTCCCCACGACACGCGCGAAGACCTGAACGCATCCGTACGCCTTGCGGTCCGGTTGGCCGCGGCCGGCGTAAACGACATCGCCCTGTCGCTCTTCTTCCCTATCCCGAACACGAGACTCTATGAAGACCTCGTCACGGCGGGGCGCATTCAGCCCTCGGACGAGTTCCTGCTCACGCCGCTATACGCGATGGAAACGGTCATCCGCGAGGAGGTGAATTACTGCGCCCATCTCACGGCGCGGCAATTGACCTGGTTCAAGTACAAGATTCTCGTGGCCTTTTACGCCGTCTCGTTTCTCGTGCGGCCCTGGCGTTTCTTTCAGATCCTCTGGAACGTCGTGCGGGGACGCGAGACCTGCAAGCTCGACATCTTCCTGAACAACCGCAAGCGGCGCCTGCTCGGACGGTTCCAGGCGTAGCCGGGAAATGCCGGAAGCCCATTACGGACCGGAACTGCGCGAGTGGGGCCGGCGTCGTATTGTGAGAGGCCATGCGCGTTGTTATACTGAGCATGTGCGCGGCGTGCCGCGGCCGACCTTTGCACCGGCGGCGCCGCGCCCAAGAAGCGGCCCTTAACAGCCGGAAGGAATGTGTATGGCGGGGCAAGGTTCCAGAATACTCCGGTCTCTCTTCGTGCGGATGCTGCTTGCGGCGCTGGTGGCCGGCGGCGCCGCGGCGTGGTACGCCTCACGGCTGCCGGACCAGTATCGCGCCCGGGCGCTCCTGATCATGGCGCCCATGCCCATCGGACACGAGAAGGCGCCGATGACACAGGTCGATTTCTATGGCGAAGACCCTATCCCCTATCCAAAATATCTGCGCCTCGGCTACATGGAATCGCTGCCGATGCCCGACTACAAGCTGATCCTGACCAGCGAAGCCATGGCGGTGCGCGTGCGCGACAAACTGCGCGCCTTGTATCAGGCCCGCGGCCTTGATGCCGGTGGCTGGACCGTTTCGCGCGTGCGGGCCGCGATGGATGTCCAGGTCAAGATTTTCAAGCAGACGTACCAGGAACTCGAGTACCAGCAGGTCGTCGAACTCCTGCTCGCGGGCACGGAACCGGAGATTCTGGCCGAGGCCGCCAATTATTGGGCCGAGGAAAGCATCAAATTCGCGAATGAATTGCGCTTCGCCGGCCGCCAGGGCATGCTCGAGTTCTTCAACAGACAGATTGCCGATACCGAGGTCCTGCTGGACGCCGAGCGGGACGCCATTGCAGCGATCGAACGCGAAACCGACCCGGATGTGCTCGCCCAGCGTATCGCGCGCATGGAAGAGGCCGTCACGGCAGCCCAGATCGATGCAGCCGCCGGCGCAACCGGTCCAGCGGCGGATGGCCCGCCGGAAGCGGCCCGCGCTGAAGCGGTGATCGCGGAATTGCAGCCCGGAATTGCCGAACTGCGCGCGCAGTTGGCCGAAACGCGGCGCGCCCTCGCCAGTCATCAACACAAAGCGAAATGCTACGAGAACCAGCTCGAAGAATTGGCCGTAGGCCAGTATGCCGCGCGCGTCACCTCACAGGATGTGACGCCTGAGTTCAAGGTTGCGTCGCCCGCGCTGCCGCCGGAGGAGAAAACCGGGCCCATGCGCTCGCTGATTATCGCCGCCGCCGCGGTCCTGGCCTGCCTGGCGATGCCTGTGCATTATTTCGCCATGTTTGCGTTGCGCCGCTATGCCCGCCAAATCGAGCAGGACATGGCGGTTCGGGCCTAGCGCCATCACACCACAAGAGGTTATCTCGTCCATGTATGCCCCCGACGGCGCCACGCCGGACCTGGAAGACGCCGTATGACGCCGGGCAGCACGATTGTGCGCGGCGCGTTTTATTCCGGAGCAGGCATGGTCGTCATGCTCGCCGGCGGCATGGTGACGCTGAAATTCATCACGAACGCCCCCTCCCTGAACGAATCGGCCGTGGGTGCGTTCGCAATGCTCACCATCCTCTCGGAGTTCCTGGTCATTTTCAACAATCTGGGACTCCGGTCTTCTCTGCCCAAACTCGTCGCCGGCGCGGCCCCGGCCCAACGTGCGCAAATCGTGGCCGCCTCGCTCGGATACCAGGCGCTGCTTTCCTGCGTCGCGGGCGGTGCGCTGCTCGCGGTCTGGGCGTGGGCACCGCTGGACCGCCTCGTGCCCGGCAATGCGGCGTGGCTATACATGCTGCCCTTCCTCGGGATTGTGCCCGCCCTGATGCTCGCCAGTTCCATGCGCGAGGTACTGCTGGCCGTGCTGGCGGGGCGCCACGCCTACGGACGGCGCGTCGTCGGATTAACCCTGTATTCCGCCGTTCAGGTCGCGCTCGTGGCCGGGCTGGTATGGTTTGCCCGCGGCGGATTGATGGCGCTTCTGGCGGCATCCCTTGCCGCGCACGCCGTCGCGGCGGCTGCCCTCTTCCTCATGATGCCTGAGCGCGTGCGGCCGGGTCTCGCCTGGCCCCCATATCGCGACGCAATCCGTTTCGGGTGGCCGCTCTATGTCAATAACCTGTTCGGCTTCGTATTTCAGCGCGTCGACACGCTTTTCATCGGCGCATTGCTCGGGCCGGCGGCCGCGGGCCTCTTCGAAATGGGCGCGAAACGCATCCCATACTACATTTCAAGCATCCTCAACGCCGCGCTGGTGCCGTTTCTGCCGAGCCTCTCCGAACGGATCGCCGCGGATGACCGCGCAGGCGCGTTGCGCCTGCTTGCGCAGACCTATTCCACTTCGGCCTTTCTCAGCTATCTGGCCGCATTTGCCGTCCTCGCGCTGCAAGCCCCTCTCATCCGTCTGTTATTCAGCGGACTGTACCTGGCGGGCGGCGCCGCACTCGGGCTGATGATGGTCGCGGCCGCCCTCGCGCTGCAGGCGGGCATTATGGGGCAGGCGCTTATTGCGCTGGGCCGGCCTCACATCATCACCGCCGTGAATATCGGGCTTGCGGGCTTCAGCCTGCTCTTCAATGCCCTGCTCATACCGCGATACGGAGTCTTGGGCGCCGGCTACGCCGCCGTCCTGGCCGCCGCGTTCAGTTTCGCCCTCCAGACTTGTTATGCCCGCGCCCGGGGCCTTCCGTTGCCCCTGTGGGCCGTGCTCGGCCCCCATGTCGCGATGACCCTGTCCCTGGCATGCGCCTTCGCGCTCGGCGGCCAGGCCCCGGCGTGGCTCCTCGCGGGAACCGGGTTTGTAACGCTTGCCTTCCTCTTTCGCATCGTTACCTGGCGGCAGCTTCGAGCGGTGTATGCTGTCCTCGGCAGCAGGTGAAAAACCGCAGCGAAAGAACCCGGCTTTTCCCGGCGACTTCTTAAAGCGGTTACGAGGACAGAGCATATCGCGGATCAGCGCGTGAACGACGGAGTCCCACCACTGTGGTGACTTACGACCCGAAAGAACTCGCCGAGCAAATGGGGCCCGCGTGGCCCGCGCTCAGCGTCGAGGACCTCCGGGCCGCCCTTCCCTTACAAGACTCGTGGTACCGTATCACTGCGGCGGAAGCCATCGATTTCGTGGAAACACGCGAATGGGCGGGCGACGTCGCAGACTACGTTATCGAGAGCGTCCTGGCATCTTTGATGCGCCTCCCGGAGAATTGTCTTGTGCTGGCGCATTGGATGACCTTCCCGGACGACGACCCCAATGAAACCTTCTTCGACCATACTTTCTTGAGCTTTTTCCTCGAAGACTCGCTTCGCCCGTATTGCGAGTTCGATTTTTGGGTTACATGGGCCCCGCAAATCGCCTTTTGCGGCCGATTTGCCGCGCACGCTATGCCGCCGCCGCTCCCAGGCCGCCTCCTGCACAGCCCCGCACAGGGAGCATCAAATACCGACCTGCGCAAATGGCATATAAGCCCATATCTCCCTCTTTATCTCACCTCGGAATATCTTGAGTGGCGCTGGACTGAGTCCGTTTCCGAGGTGGAACCCGAGTGCCCCCCCGTCCGGCGCAGCAAGCGCCACCGGAAACACCTTCGCCGCAGAATTGCCCGTTGCCGGTCTATCGCAGCCTGACACGCGCGTCTCTTGCATGCGGCGTGGCAAGAGAACTCCTTTCCGCCGGGCGGGCCTTTCGCGCCGCTTGCCAGAAAGCGCCTGTCCTGCAATAATGGAGCCTCCGGGGGAAACCCGGGAGGAGATGGCACATGCTCCGCGGAATCGCGCGCTTCACCGCTGCGTTTGCGTTCTGCCTGAGCGCCCCGATGGGCTGCCCGCCCGAGAGAGTCCCCGACGCGCATTTCACCGCCTCCCCGCGTTCCGGTCCCCCGCCGCTCATCGTTCAGTTCAGCGACACGTCCGTCCCCGGTGACGGCGTTATTTCGGCGTGGTCGTGGAGCTTCGGCGATGGCGCCACGGACACGGTCCAGCATCCTGAGCATACCTACCAGACGCCCGGCAGTTACGACGTAAGCCTCACCGTCACCACGCAGTACGGCAGCGATACCTTGGCCGAAGGCGATTACATTGTGGTCACGTCCGGCGGCGGCGAGGGTGAGGGAGAAGGCGAATTCGCCGGTTTCGTCGAGGTTCCAGACCCGCTTTCCGGGGAAAACCCCCGTTATCCCCTGCCCGCCGCGGCAGCGCCTCAGGCAGGGGGCTACGCCGAGGATACCGCCTTCGGCACGCGGCAGCGGCGCGTCACCCAGACCGAAAGTTTGCGTCATGAGTACTCGCGCATAGACCCTTTCAATCAGGACGGCACCCTGGTCCTCCTGCAATACCTGCCCGACGGCGAATGGCGCGTTTACCGGACCGATTCCGTGCCGTACGACGCACCCGGCAATCTCGTCACGATGGTCCAGATGGAAGAACCGCGCTGGGACCCTCTGGACCCGGCTATCCTGTGGGGCACCATCGAATTTCGTCTGGTCACCCTGAATGTTACCACCGATACCGAGACTACGGTCAAGGATTTCGCGCAGGACGCGGTCATCGCGCCGGCGCTTGGCGCCGCGCCCGACCTGTACCGCATTACCATGCGCGACGAGGGCGAGTCATCGCGAGACAAGCGCTATTGGGCATTCGCCATTCAAGGCTCAAACGAAGGCTACCGGCTGCGGCACGTCTTCTGCTGGGACCGGACCGCCAATCAGATACTCGGCTTTTATACGCTGCCGTTGACGCAGTCGCTCATCGACTGGGTCGGCATGTCGCCGCTCGGCAATTACGTGATCATCGGCGGTGACTGGGACAATGGCGCGCCGCTTACGGGCCTCACAATGGCCAACCGCGAACTGACCCAGTTCCACCGGCTGGATTACGCGACGGCCCATTCCGATGTCGGGCTGGACACGGCCGGCCGCGAAATCATCGTGATGCAGAACAACCAGACCGACTACATCGACCTCATCCCGATCGACTGGGCGACCCAGCCCATTCTCGAGGCAGGCGGCGATTACGCTGGCACGCAGCACGTCCCGCTCATCCGCCTCTTCTACGACGCCTCGCCCCTGGGTCTCCGCAGCGGCGTGCATATTTCCTGCAACCACCCCGGCTACGCGCTGGTCTCGACGACAACCGAGCCCGGCGAACCGGAGCAGAACTGGCTGGATCGCACGATAACGCTGGTGCAATTGGACGCCGCCACGCCGCGCGTCTTCTATCTGGCCAAGGTCTACGGCACGACCGGCGCCTACTGGGAGGAAACGCACGGCTCCATCAGCAGCGACGGAACGAAGGCGGTATGGGCGAGCAATTGGGGCGCCCACGCGGGCGAAGAACCGCCGCGTGTCTGGGTCATGCAACTCGACCTGCCTGCAGGATGGCAGAGTTCGCTCTAACCGCAATCATTCGGTTTGCGTGTCAGCGATGATCAGGCGGCCGCCCTCTTCCCGCACCGTAAGGATGCGCGGCCGTTCCGGCCTGCGGTTCGGCTGATGAAAGACTACCCGCAGCTGTCCGTCCAGGCCTCGGAACAGCATCGCATGTCCCCCGTCCGCCTGGAACCACGGCGCAGGCTCGTGGCGCCACGGCCCCTCAATCCGTCCCGACTCGCTATGCGCCACCGCGATGCAGTACCGGTGCTCGCGGTCGAAACTCGACCACAACATCAACAACGCTCCGCTTGCCGTCCGATGCAGCCAGGGGCCGTCCGTCACGCGTCCCGTGAAACGGTCATGCGTGACCTCGGCTACCCAGGCGGCTTGCGACGCGCGAAACAGGAGCAACGGCTCCCCAACCGGGGCAGAAAGATCCTCCGCCAGACGGACCGCGCAAATCTCGCCGTCGCCCACCTGCGTCCATTCATGACAGAACACCATCCACGGACGCGCTTCGTCATCGATGAACAATGTGCCGTCCAGACACTGCCAGTCATGCGGGGTCTGCGGGCCGTTTCCAATCGGCACAAACGGGCCGCGCGGCGAGTCGCTCACGCACACTTGCGTGCCGCGGACCGGATATTCGCGCGCAAAACTGGCCAGAAGGAAGTACCTGCCTTTGTACGCGTGCACCTCCGGGGCCCAGAACTGGCGGTCGGCCCAAAAAACCGCGGGAGCCTCAAACACCGGGAACGGCCCCTCCCAGACTCTCAAGTCGGTGCTCATGTACGCGTCAAATCCGGGCGGCTTCCGGCCCGGGCATGTGCCGTAGAGGTAATAACGCTGTTCACCGGGCACGGCGAGTACGAGCGGGTCCCGGAGCCTGATGCCGTCGAGCGGCGCCGCATCCGAAACGGCCTGCGAGACTTGAAGCAACACCGCGCAAGCGAGCCACAAGGTCAGTTTCTCCTTTTGCAGGCGACGACGTGCAAATGCCTATCGTATCCTGACCGCGTCCCGGATACGGTCCGCCCCCGGTTCGAGAACGGGCGCACGAAGGCCAAGTTTCCCGGGCAGATAGACATGTTTCAAATAATCGGCCAGTTCCGCCGTCACGACATCCGCGCCCAGCGGTGAGAAATGCAGGTCGTGAAGAAAATACAGCAGGTACCAGTAGGCGCTTTGCTGAAAAACGGGAAACAACGGGACGTACGGGATCGCGGCGTCCGCAAAAATCTCCTCGCCGACGCGGGCGTCCTTGCCGGCCTCGTAATACACGGTCTTCTCCCGCAACACGCTGCGCCACCAATACTCAGACACTGATTGGCCCGCGGGCACGGCAAAACCGATAAGGTCGATCCCCTGTTCAACGCAATAGTCGCGTATGTGACGTACATCCTGGGCGAGCATTGCCGCGCCTTCCTGGAGTTCCGGATACCAGTCGGCCAGGTCGGTTTCCAGCGATACGGGCCGCTCCTCCGACGGCAGCACACGCGGCAGGTTCGAAGTGCGGGAGAAGCGGAGTCGCTGGAGCGACTGGACGAGTAGATAAGGCGGCGCTTCTGTATACCAGAGCGCGCGGTAGGCCGCGCTGTAGGAATAAAACCATTGATGCAGCCGGACCAGCGGCCCCTTATAGAAGAAAAGCAGCATGCGCGCCTGCGTATCCTTCTCATTATGCGCTCTCAGGTGCTTTCCGGCCTTGACAAGCGTCTCCGAGATGTCATTTGAGAGAAGCAGTTGCAGAATGACGAGGTCAGGCTTGAGTTTCGGCGCAAGTTCCCGAAGCAGGCTCAGTTCCTGCCACGGCGCGTAGCCCCCGACTCCGCCGTTGATTACGACCATCTGCCTGGGCCACAGTTCCCGGTCCGCCTCGAGCCGCTCTTTCAGGCACCAGGACAACGTTTGTTCCGGGTCAAGCCCGTAGCCAAAGACGAAGGAATCCCCCAGCAGCAGGATACGGAATTCGTCGGGGCCTTTGGCCCCAATCTCGCGGTCGCGAATGCCCAGCGAAGAGACCTGATA
>JAGMZX010000006.1:63036-81909 GCA_018005585.1 Candidatus Hydrogenedentota bacterium
GTGGCCGCCAGTGCGCACACGGCAAGATAGGGTGAAGCCGCAACCAGTACGGGAATGAACAGGGCGGAATAATACGGGCTTAACAAGAGCGCATATTGCCCGATGGGCGTCGCTATAATAGCGATACATTTGACCGCGCCGAGTACGCGCTGCTGGTCCAGCCGCTTTGTCACAGAATCCCGCTCTCCGCCGGTCCCTGATACTGCAATATGAAATAATTCCCCCTTCCCATACGAAGGATACACGATTCCACCAGTGACCGGCCACGCAGCGACCCCGTTGCACTGTTGGAGTCAGCGGCGTTCGAGAATTGCGTCCAGAAAGGCGGTCATCATCCCCATAATCGTGGGCAGGTGCATGTCGTAAGCGCCGCGGATGGCTTCCGCCGGCTGCATATAAGGGCCTTCGCCCATCTCGCCGCCGCAATGGGCAATCAGGTCCTCAATACTCTCCCGGGTCGACTCCAGATGGAACTGCAAACCGAAAATCCGGTTTCCCACGCTAAACGCTTGAAGGGCGCACCCTTCGCTCGACGCGAGGCGCACCACACCGGGCGGCAGCGTGAACGTGTCCCCATGCCAATGAAAGGCTGGAAAAGTCCGGGGCAATGCGCTGAACGCCGGCGAAGCGTCCGACGCCGCCGTGCGCGTAACGGGAAACCAGCCGATTTCCCGGTGGGCATTGGGCCTGACTTGCCCGCCCAGCGCTTCGGCGATCAATTGCGCGCCCAGGCAAATGCCGATTATCGTCTTCCCCGCGGCAATTGCGGACCGGATGTACTTCTTCTCAGCCACGAGCCAAGGGCATCGCTCTTCGTCGCCGACACTCATCGGGCCGCCCAATACCACGAGCCAGTCAAGCGCCCTCGCGGGCGTGACAGTCTCGTTGGCGTAGAGCCGCATGCCCCTGACTTCAAAACCGCGCGATTCCGCCCAGGTCAGAATGTTCGCGGGCCCTTCGAACGGTGCATGCTGGAGAAAATGCAGATGCATGACGCTGCCCTCCCCGGTGACAGCGCTGAGGCGGGGATAGCCCGCCTCAGCACGAATTCACTCTTCAGTGCTTGGCCAAATATGCCGCGACGCCCTCGGCCGTCGCCTTCATGCCAGCTTCGCCCTTCCGCCAGTTCGCCGGGCAGACTTCTCCGTTCTTCTCGAAGAATTGCAGCGCATCGACCAGGCGCAGCGCCTCGTCCACGCTCCGGCCAAGCGGCAGGTCGTTCACAAGGGCATGACGGACGACGCCGCCTTTGTCGATGAGAAACAAGCCGCGCAGCGCGATGGCCTCATTGAGCAGCACGCCGTAGTCGCGCGAAATGCTCTTTGTGATGTCTGCGACCATCGGGAACTGCACGTTTCCTATGCCGCCCTTCTCCGGCGGCGTGTTCTTCCATGCCCAGTGCGAGAACTGCGAATCCACCGAAACGCCCACCACTTCGCAGTTACGGTCCTTAAACTCCTTGAGCTTGCGGTCGAACGCGATGATCTCGGAAGGACATACAAACGTGAAGTCCAGGGGGTAGAAGAACAAGACTACGTACTTGCCCTTCAAACTGGACAGCGCAAAGTCTTCCTTGAAACTGTTGTCTGGCATCACTGCCGTCGCGGTGAAATCGGGAGCTTGTTGCGTTACTTGTACTGCCATGTCGTGTTGATTCTCCTGGTTGCCGGCCCGTCGATACGGGCCACACCTCTTGCCATATCACGTTGGATTTCTCCGCCCCAGGCGCGTCAATAGCTCCGCACCCGCAGGTCGGGAAGTACCAGACTCCTCTTGCGCTTCCGGCCCCTGCCGGAACGCCGTCACCCCTCCGCGGGCGCGGCAGCCTGCCGCGCGCCCAATTCACGGTCGAGCATGAACAATGCGCCCGGGGAATCCTTGACCAGCTTCAGTTGTTGCACCACATTGTCCACGTTCGCCTCTTCTTCCACCTGCTCCTCCACGAACCACTCCAGAAACGCATGCGAGGCGTGGTCGTTTTCCTTCTGCGAAAGGCTTGATAATTTGTTGATGCACTCGCTGATGTGGCACTCGTGCCTGTACGACGCTTCAAATACCGCCAGCGGCGATTCCCATTCGTTCTTCGGCCCCTTGATCTCCGTCAGAACCACCTTGCCGCCCCGATTGAGCAGATAGTCGCGGAATTTCCGCGCGTGCGCGAGTTCCTCGTCGGTCTGCAGGCGCATCCAGTGCGCAAATCCGCGCAAGTTTATGGAATCAAAGTAGTTGCCCATTGCAGAGTATAGGTACGCCGAATACAGTTCCTCGCTTATCTGCTTATTTATCGCGCTTTCCATCTTTTGACTGATCATGGCCTGTGCCTCCCGCTGTGGTTACTACGTTTAGACCCCTTCCGGGGCATTATACCCGACATCTGCACTCCGGGCAGACGCCCTGAAATTCAACCCGCACCCCCGTAACCTCGTAACCCCGGCTGTCCGCAGGCGCCAATTCCACCCCGCGCGCCGAGGGACCGTGAATATCGTCCACCCGCCCGCACGTTACGCACCGCACGTGGCAATGCGGGCTCACATCGGCGTCATACCGGGCTTGCGCGCCCACTGTATCCAGCTTTATGGCCAAACCATTCCGAATCAGCACATCGAGGTTGCGGTACACCGTTCCCAGGCTGATACGCGGCATGCGCTTTCGCACCGCTCCGTAAAGTTCATCCGCAGTCGGATGGTCCTTCCGGCTCATCAGCTCATTCAGAATAATCTGGCGCTGTTGCGTCATGCGCTGTTTTGTAGCGGTCTTTTCCATTCTCTAAAATCGATAACAATTACTATTAACAGTTTATTTCAAGCACCCTGCCGTTGTCTAGACCACCCCCGCCCGACGCGCCGCCGTCCGTACTGTGCTGACCAGGCGGGGGCTCACGCTTACGTGCCCGAGCCCCAGCTTCACCAGCCGCAGCATGCACTCTTCCTGCGCTCCGATTTCGCCGCAGAGACCCAATGGGCGCCCTGAGGCATGCGCCGCATTCGCAAGCCCTTCGATGACCCTCCAGTAGACTTCACGGTCCTGCACAAAGTCATAGGCCACATGTTCATTGCTGCGGTCAATCGCGTACAGGTACTGCATCAGGTCATTCGAGCCAATACTGGCGAATTCGGCAACCTGCAAGATCCGGTCGGCATCCACGTAAGCGGACGGCACCTCGAACATGACGCCATGAACCAAATGCGCGCCTTCGATGTCGCGGGTATATTGGACGATCAGCGACCTCAGTTTCAAAAACTGCTCGCATTCCACGATCATGGGATACATGACGTGGACCATGCGTTTGCGGGAGACCCTGGCCAGGGCGCGCGCCTGCGTAATCAGAAGCTCGGGCCGCGCCTGCAATAGCCGCGCACCACGAAATCCCAGCGCGGGATTGTCTTCTTCGGGCAGCCCCAGAAACGGAGCCGATTTGTCACCGCCAAGGTCGAACAGCCGGATATAAACGGGGCGGTCTCCCATCGCGTCCAGCACGTGGGCGTAGCGCTCTGCCTGCTCGTCTTCGTCAAGTACGCGCCCGGCCGCAAGCAGCTCATATTCCGTCCGGTATAATCCGACCCCGTCCGCCCGCACGGCAAGCGCGGCCTCTGCTTCCTCCGCCCGGTTGATATTGGCCATGACATGAATCGACTCCAGCGGTTCCAGAGCCTGCAACGGCGCCACCGGCGACCTATCCAGCGAAGGATACAATTCCAGGGAACGCTCTTCCGGCCAGACCGTGACCTCACCCGTGTTGCCGTTAATCAACGCCATTTCACCGTGCCCGAGCATCCGGTGCACATTGTCTATGCCACTGACGGCGGGGATACCCAGCGCCCGCGCCAAAATGGCCGCGTGCGACGCGCGCCCGCCCCGCGCCGTGATGAAACCCAGCGTATTCGCCGTGTCCAGGCCCGCCGTCAGCCCAGGCGTCAATTCCTCCGCCACGATGATTCGCTGTTCGCCTTGGCGGAAGGTCTTGTCAACCAGTACCACGCCGGGTGCGCGCCCACTACGCCCCAGCACGCCGCACAGCCGCCGCCGTACATCCGCGATATCCGAAACACGTTCCCGCAAGTACTCGTCGCCCAGCTCGTGCAATCGCCGCTCATACTCATGCAAGACTTTTTCCACCGCCGTTTCGGCATTCACGCGGTCCTCGGCAATGACGTGATGCAGAGAATCGACCACCGCCGGGTCCTCGAGCATCGTCTTCTGAACCTCGAAAATCGCCGAGTACGTGGGCCCCAGCCTCTTCGCGACCCGGGATATCAGCGACTCTGTTTCCTCGACGGCAGCCGCCAGCGCTTGCTCCAGGCGCGCGCACTCTTCCGCAACCTCCGCGGCGTCTATGCTGTAATGCGGCGTCGTATCGTGGTCATCCGACTTGACAAGGAATACGCGGGCCATGGCGACACCGCCGCTCACCGGCAGTCCCTGAAACCGCCGCTCTGTCTTGTCCCACAATAGCTTCATGATTCCTGCTGCATTCTCGTGGACGCGTTGTCCGCGTGGAACCCTTTCACCATAACACGCCTCCCGCAATGTGCTCTAGCCGCCCCGTCGCTTCCGAACGCACCCCTATCCCCGCGGCGTTGCTTAAGCGCCCTGCGCGCAAGATTCCCCCTCGCGAGACACGAAACGTGATTCAAGATACGCGCTGCTTGCAGCGCCTGAACGGACAACACCCCCTCGACGCCGGGCATTCCCTCGGCAACCCTGCGCGGCTGTCCCTCACACTCTTTTTCTCTTTTCCAGAGCCGCTTCCACTGCACGGTAGGCGCCATCATACACACCCTGCGCCTTCAATTTGAGTATGTGCTCGCAGAACATGCTCAGCAGGTCACACCCCGACAAGATGGCCTCGAGTGTTTCCATCGTCTCCGCGGGTCCCGCGCACTCAGGGGTGCCATCGCCCAGTTCGGAACCGCGGACCGCGCCCCAGGCTTCATGACCCCCGACGCGCTCCAGGAACAGCTTTGGAATCGGGTAATAGGCCAGTTCGCTCGGTTTGGTCAGCAGCACATCCGCCCCGCGCATCAACAGGTTGGTCGTGTATACCGCCGCAAACGTGTCCCGGGCGAGAAACGCATGCAGCCCCGTGACGTCGCCCGTAACCGCCTGACTGGCAATCGCCGCGTTCTGATCCCACGAGGTGTGCAGGACGGCGCCGGCTTCGAGACCCGGGACGTGCGCGACAAGATACCGCCAGATGCGCTCGTGGTCGCCAAGATTCAGGAACACCGTCACGGAGCCATCCTGAATCCGAGGCAGCAGATAGCACATGATCTCCGCAAGCAATGCCTGTTGCGCACCGGCCCCGCCCACCGAAAGCAAGAGCCGCGGCGGCCGTTTCTCCGACATTCGTTTCATCCGCGAGGCACAGTCCGCTTCGATATTCGATACCAGTTCGTGGTCAATGTAGTGACCCGTTAGCCGCAACGCGGAAGCAGGCAATAAACCAGCCGTCCCGCCGCGCAATCCCATCCCCTTTAGTGTCCGGAAACGGAAATAGGCGGACGGAGACTGCACGGTGTTGAGCGCCCCTTCCGCCAGGTGAAAGCCTAGCGGCCAATTATCCGGCACCGTGTTGACGACGTTCCGGAGCCCGGCGTGTACCGCGCCGTGCGCGCACCACGGGTGCGTCCCGAGGATGGGCATGTCCGGCGGCAGTTCCCGGTACACATCCCGGAAGATGGCGCAAACCTCCCGTATGGGGTAGTTCTTCAGAAGGGGCCGGTACGCATTCCCCATCAGCGGGTCCCAGACAAACCGGTTGAAGATGCGCGACCGTTGCGAGATACGCGAGCCCAGCGAGTACCAATAGTCCAGGTCGCGAATCATCCGTGCGCCCGGCGAGTCAAACGCGAGCAGATCGAACCAGTACGGGGTCCTGCCGAGCGCGTGCGCCGCCGAGGCCAGCGCAATACCCATCCGGTAATGACCGTAGCCCATCCGGATCGTGCTCACGATCACGCCGGTGTCCGCATCAAGCGGTTCGCCCGTTTCGGCGTTCACGACATTCTGCACCCCCAGCACCGGCCCGAGCGTCGGGTTGACAACCGCGCGCAACAAATACCGCGCCGACTCGTCGAAGCCGTATTTGCGCGCGTAGCGCGCCCGCATACGCCGTGCCTTTCTGGCAAAGGCCTCTGGAACACGCATGCCAAAGAACTCGTCTTGCCCCGACGCTGACGCGCTCATATGTCTATCCTCGTGCCGCGTTTTAAAGCTGTTTGTATACGCCGTACCACTGGCTGGCCCCGTGGTCCAAGTGCAGGACCGGCAGCCCTTCGAGCCGCCGCGCCCGGCCGAAGACCTCGCGCATTTCTTGAGCAAAGGTCCAGTCCGCGCCTTCGAAATGACCGTATTCGCGGTAACGAACCCGCTGGAAACAAGCGCGCCGCACGCATTGACAATAGCCGACGGGCGTGTTCTCCGCTTCGCGGTAGCGGAATTCACCGGGACCCTGCAACAACGATTCCCAGGCCATGCTGGGATTGAGCAAGCCGAGGAGTATGCGATTCGTCGTGTCCGGGTCAAGCATTTTGCGGCCGTCCGGCGCCACGAAGCAGCACCCCTCTTTCTCCGCTTCCAGCCGCGCAAGAAACACGGGCGGAAGCACGATATCGGCATCCAGCAGAATCACCCATTCTCCGCGCGCCAGTGAGACCGTCTCGTTGATAAGGTAGCCTTTTGCCGTCGCATGCTGCTCAACAAACGGAACGCGCCGCATGGTCAGGACCGGGAAGGCCGTCTGTAAGGAATCGAGCACATCCTCGGCGGCATCCATGCCCGGTACGTACGCCAGCAGAATCTCAATCCGCGAAAGATCAAAACCGCGTTGTCGCGCAATCCCGAGCAACGCAGCCTGCAGCCGCCGCGCGTATCGGGTGCACACGATCACGACCGAATACGCCGGTTCCGCGGCGTCCGCCGCGACCGGAGCCTGGTGCGTCCACACCTGCGGAGACTGGGTCACCACCGTGCCGTCGATGTTCCACAAAGACAATCGGGGCTCGAGCACGCTGCCCAAGCCGAGGGGGACATAGTAATCGCCCGAGAAATCGACCGGCGCGACGGGCCGGTCATCGCGAATCAGCACGCAGCGGCCCTTCGCATCCACGTGCAGGACAAGGCGGTGCGCGTCCGCTTCCATGGGACAAACCAGCCGCGCATGCCGCCCGAAGGCAAACCCGGCAAATTCCGCGCGGCCGCCGCCGATTACGACGCTCAGCGTCAGTGGCAACGCAAAGCGGCCCAGCGGCGTACTCAGCTTCTCGACATTCGCTCCCCCGAACCAACGCAACGCCCCCGGAATCGGTTCGGTATGCCCGTTGGCCGCGCGCCACTGGTCCGGCCCCAATTCGATATCCGGCGGCGTATTGCCGATGTGAAGCAGCGCGTCTCTGGCTCGCTCCGTTTCCGCGGAGAGGCGGCTGAGACGTTCCCCGTCGACAGCATCCCAGTAACGCGTTCGCGGAACGCGCGAGGGCGTGACGGGGGGTGCGCCCTTCGCTCGCAAAGCAGGATAAACCGCCGCGAACGCGGCCCGGTCCTCCTCGTCCATCGCGTCGCGGTTGAGATGCTCAAAACCCCAATCGTCTTCGACAGGTCTTGCCGCCCCTGAGAATAGCGGGACAAATCTGGAGATCTTGTGCAGAAACAGCACCTTTTCGAGCAGCCATTCCCGCTTGTGCAACAGAAACTGAAACACGATGTTATCGAGCTTGTTCAGCCACGAGGTTTTGGCGCTGGTCCGAATAGCCAATATCGTGCGCGCCACGTGCAATGGCCGGGGATAAAGCCGGCGCACCCAGTCCAGGGCACAGGGCATATAGAACTGCTGGTCGCGCGCTGACTCGTAGCTGCTCATGAGGCAGGCGTGATTGTCTGCGTCCACATGCTCCGGAGGCACGCCAACAATGTTGACCTCGATACCCTCCCCGGCCAGTGCGGCCGCCAGCGCGTTCATCCCCGCCAGAGACGCTTCCGCGACGGTACGCTCCGGGCAAACCTCTGTTTTCCGCAGGGGATCCCGAACAACAAAGTTCACAACCACCGCGCCCGCCGCGGCCAAGTCGCGCGCTGCTGACACCACATCCGGACTGGCGGCCCAAGGCGCCTGGAGCAGGACACGTACGGGCAGACCAGCCTGGCGGCAGGCGCAAATCCACGCCGCCATCTGTGGCGATTCCAACGTTTTCGGGCTCAGGCACACATCCAGCAGACCGGCGTTTCGCAAGGCGGACAGGTCAGCAGGCGCGGCCGTGGCGTCTGTCCTGAGAGACAGGCGCAGATTCATTTCCCGGGCGCATTCAAGCAGTTCCAGCACTTGCGGAAGTGACGGCGCCGGGTCAACAAAATCGGCCTTGAGCGCCTTGCACCAGAACCGGTTGAGGCGCAGCCACTGCTTCAAGACGGTAGTGTTCCACCGGCGGCCTCGCGAGTTCTGCGACAGCGCAAGGCCCCGTACAGGAAGCAATGCTGTTTGGTCTTCCGAAACAAACACGGCCCGAGGTACTTTTCTCGTTTTCCACGCGCCCGGCAGGCTTGCCGTGCGCGGCCATCATACGTGCGCGCCGCCCGCCGCGGTCAAGTCGCCCGAGCTCGCGTCCAAGGATTGGTCACCAGACGGAGTAATCGGCTACTATGCGCGCCATAGCGTCGTCAACCGCAGCGGGCTCGAAACCGGATGCGTCTGGCCTTCGTGGATTTGCTCTTTTGCTGGCCGCCCCACGGCGGGGCTGACGTGGACCTCTATCATGTGGTGCGCGGTCTCCAGGCCATGGGTCAGGAGGTGCGCCTCTTCGTTACCGCGGACGTGACTTCCTGGGAGCGCGGCGCGTTCAATCCCGATGCGCTCCCCTTCCCGGCCACGCGCCTGGCCTTTACCTCCCGGACTTTTACGCGCCGCCGCGTGCCCGCTCTCGTGCGCCAGGCCGTTGACGTCTGGCGGCCAAACGCCGTCATCGTGGCGGACGGTTTCTTCATGAAGCCGTATGTGTGCGACGCGCTGTCCGATTACCCCCTTCTCGCGCGCTATTACGCCTACGAGGCTGCATGCCACCGCGACATCCTCCGCTTCAAGCACGGGATGCCTTGTTCAAACCACTATCTCTATACGCCCGACGTGTGCCGCCGGTGCGCGGCGGAGCACCTGGCGCCCGATATCCGCGCGGGCCGGAATCGCGCCTGGCTCCAGGAGTATCTGGCCGCGCGCGCCTACTCCCCCGATTACCACGCCATGTTCGCGCAGTCTCTCGCCCGCCTGGACGCCGCGCTTGTTTCCAATCCCGGCATGAAGGCACAACTCGCCGGATTCTGCCCCACCGTGTTCATGGCGCCCGGCGGCGTCCATCTCGATGCATTTCCCTATGCTCCCCCGGAAATGAAACCGGCTGCTGCTCCCAAGATTATCCTCATGCCCGGGCGCGCGGAAGACGCGACGAAAGGGGTCCATGTATTGCGCGCGGCCGGCGAAATCCTGTGGCGGCAGCGCCGCGATTTCGTCATCCACGCGACCTTGCCAGAGGACACGCCGTCCACGGAATGGTTCCGCCCCATCGGCTGGCGCGACCACCGGAATGCGGCCCGGCTGTACGCCGAAGCCGATATTGTCGCGGTCCCCTCCGTCTGGGATGAGCCGTTTGGACTCGTGGTTATCGAGGCCATGGCCGTGGGCCGCCCCGTTTGCGCGAGCCGTGTCGGCGGCCTGCAGCAGACCGTGCGCCACCTGCAAACGGGTTTCTTGTTTGACCGCGGCGACGCGCCGGAACTGGCCAAGCAACTGGCGGTACTGCTGGACAATCCGGACCTGCGCTTGCGCATGGGCGAAGCGGGCCGGCGGCTCGTAGAAGAAGAGTACGGCTGGGAGCGCGTCCTTGCGCGCTATTACGCGCCGGTCCTGGCGTTCCTCGCCGCGTGCGAGAAGGACTAGGCCGTGCGCATCGCCTTCGTCGACCTTAATTTCTCCTGGCCCGCCAACGGCGGCGCCGACGTGGACCTCTACCATGTGGCGCTCGGCATTCAGGAGGCAGGCCACGACGTCTGCCTCTTCGTCGTGCATGAATCCGGTTCTTCCGAGCGCGGCCGCGTCGAACCCAGGACCCTGCCTTTCCCCGCAACGCGCCTCGATTGCACTCGCAGCGGCCTTCGCCCGGCCAAGTTATGCCCCAGGCTGCGGCAGACCGTAGACTCCTGGCATCCGGACGTTGTGTTCCTCCAGCACGGGTACGCGCTCAAGCCCTACGTCTGCCTGACCTTCGCCGACTACCGCACCGTGGCGCGCTACTACGCCCACGAGTTGACCTGCGCCCGCGATGCGCGCCGGTTCCGCGACGGACATCCCTGTCCCAAGGATTTTCTTCGGACGCCCGATTTCTGCCGCGCGTGCGCGCTCGAAGGGCAGCGCGCCGCTATTCGGTCCTGGCGGCTCGACACCTGGAACGCGGACTACCTCGCCGCCCGGGCCTACCAACCTGAATACCATGACCAGCTGACCGCGTCCCTGCGTTCGGTGAATGTAATCATCGTCTATAACTACGCCCTCAAGAACGACTTGTGCGGATTTCATGATCAGGTAGCCGTGATTCCCAGCGGCGTCCACATGCGGGAATTTGAGGCGCTTCCCTCGCCCGCCGCAGACGGACAGACACGCAAGGTCATCCTCATGAGCGGACGCGCCGAAGACCCCCTGAAAGGCCTCGACACACTGCTGGAAGCGGGCCGCCGCCTGCGAGGCCGCCGCAACGACTTCGAAATCCGGGCTACGCATTTTGACCCGTCCCTGAGCACGGAATGGGTCCGCGCCCTGGGCTGGCGCGACCATGCGAGCGCCCTCCGCCTGTACGAGACGGCGGACATCGTTGTGGCGCCTTCGCTGTGGATGGAGCCTTTCGGCATCGTAGCCGTGGAAGCCATGGCCGCCGGCAGACCCGTCTGCGCGAGCAACATCGGCGGCCTGCGGGATATAGTGCGCGACGGGGCCACGGGACTGCTCTTCACCCCCGGCGACGCGGAGGCCCTCGCCCGCTGCCTCGAGATGCTTCTGGACGACCCCGGGTTGCGCGCGCGCATGGGCGCTGAGGGCCGGCGCACGGCAGCAGGCTATGATTGGCATACTATCATCGAGCGGCACTACCTGCCGCTCCTGGAGAACTTGTGCCGTGATTGAGTCAAACCGTATCTGCGCGTTTTACAGCCGGGGCCCGCACTTCACGCGGCTGCTGGCTTTCCTGCGGGAACGTCACCCGCGCGCTCACATCACCGCGCTGGTGCCACCGGGATACCCGAAAGAACTGCTGCGCGAACACGCCAACGCTATCATGGAAACCGCACAAACCCGCTATGCAACGCGCGACATCACAGGGATTCGCGCGCTGCTGTGCCAGATTCGTGCCGGCCGCTTCCACGAGTTTGTTGTCATGTTTGACAGCCCCCGCCTTCGCTTGCTCGCCGCATTGACCCGCGCGCCGCTGCGTTCCTGCTATACGATTGATGGGCGCTACCTCCCCCTCAGACTATCGCCCTTGCGCGTGCTCGCCTCGACGATATACCGCGCCTCCCGCGGAAGACTGACCTATGCGTGGGTGTGCCTGAACGTGCGATTGCGCCGGGTCGAGGCCAGAAAACGTTAACCACCGCGCCAGGCAGCGCACAAAATCAGTTTTCCGTTCCCTCCAGCGGCACGGCTTCGTTGATCAGCATGATCGGAATATCGTCCCGGATCAAATAGGCATAACGGCCGTCTTCGCGCACCAGCGCGCCATCGATGCGGAGCGATACGGTCTCTCCCGCACGATTCTTTAACCGGCCCGCCTCGATATCCTTGTTCATGCGCGCGACGAGCGCCTCGTCCGCCAGACGCACGGGCGTCTTGTTCTCGGGGCACACCAGTATCTCAAGGAGCTCCGGGTCAACCATGGTCCTTTACCTCCAGCCTGATTAATGAGGCCTATTCTATCCCGTCCGGGGCGACCCCGCAACCGGGCCCAGCAAGTCCCAACACGGCATCACTGCTTTCCTGCGCGCGGTTTCCGCGCGCGGTTTCTTGACTTTACATTCGCACTCTCGTTAGCCTTGTGAGTGCGCGCAGTCACGTGATTCCGTGGAAATGCGATGCGTGTTGCCACATGGGTTGCAGGGAGACAGTTCGCGCGGCTGTGTCGCCATGAACGCGCCGAATGCAAGCGTGGTGCACGAGGCAAAGACCGTCAATTGAGGAGATTGCGCCGGCATGATTGATCGCATCGCGATTTTGGGCGGCAGTAGCGTCTACATACCCGAATTCGTCATGTCGGTCATTTCTCACAACCTTATGGTAAGGGAGATTGCCTTACACGGAAGTTCTGGAAAGAAGCTGCGCGTTGTTTCGGCTTTCTGCCAGCGTCTGGTCAACAAAAGCGGCTTTCCCATACAGATCATCCCGACGGACGACGTCCGCGAAGCGGTGGCGGGCGCAAAATACGTCCTCAACCACGTGCGGGTCGGCGGCATGCAGGCCCGTATCCGCGACGAGCGCATCCCCCCGAAATTCGGCATGATTGGCCACGAAACGCTGGGCGCTGGCGGGTTCGCGAACGCCATGCGCAGCGTTCCCGTCGTGCTCGACATGGCGGAACAGATTGAGGAGGTCAACCCGCGCTGCCTGTTCATCAACCTCACCAACCCCATGGGAATCGTGGTCGAGGCCCTGATCAAGTATTCCCGCTTGAACGTCATCGGCGTTACCGACTTGCCGAACAGTTATGTCCATAAGGTGGCGAATCTCCTCCACGAAGAGCCCGACAAGATAGCGGTCGAGTACCTGGGCCTGAACCATCTTGGCTGGATCCAGGACGTCAAGATTGGCGGGCGCAGCCGCATGAGCTATCTCCTCGAAGTGCTGGAACAGCACCAGGAGGACGGTTTCGACTATGAACTCATCGAACTGTTCCGTATGATCCCCACGCGGCACACGGCAACGTATTTCCGCCAGGGCGAAATACTCAAGCAACAGCGCGCCGTGGCCCGCTTCCGCGCCGAGATGCTGCATGAAGCGGAACAACAAATCCTGAGACTCTACGAGGACGAAAGCCTCTACGATATCCCGAAACTCACCCGGGACCGGAACGCAGTCTGGTATGAACATACGATCGTCCCGCTCATCGAGGCACTCGAAGATTCGCGGGAACACAATATCATTCTTTGCATGAAGAACGGGCAGAGCATACGCGACCTGCCAGAGGACAGCAGCGTCGAAGTCCCCGCGGTCATCAGCGCGAACGGCATCGTCCCTCGCAAGCTGGGAAGCAGCCCCAGATTCCTCAAGGGGCTTTATCTCGCCGCGAAGGAGAGCGACCGGCTGACCGTCGAGGCGGTGCGCCATAAATCCTATGAATTTGCGTTACAGGCGCTCACCATCAATCCCTTTGTGCCCTCCTATGAGGCCGCAAAGAGCTTTCTTGACCGGATCATAAGAGATGAAAAGCTGTCGCTTCATTAACGGCGTCAGACAGGGGCGGCCCCTCCAGGTTCAGGCCGCGTGTGTTGCGTTTGTCGGGGAAAAGATTTGGAAAGGTAAGGCACTATGCGGAGCATTGCACTAGTCAGCGTGGTTCTCTTGGCGGCGTCGGGCGCCTTCAGTCAACAAGTGAGAATAGTCCCCGGCAACGTGACCCTCCAGGAACTCGTTGGTTCCGGAACACTCGTTACCGTTGTCACCGAGGATATCGGCGCGGAGGATCCCAACCTGCGCGTGGTCGAGATATTTCCGGAGTTCTTTGTCACCCTCGACCAGAATAACGAACGCACCCCCTATCTCTACTCCTCCGTCCAGGAAATCCGTGTCCAGGGCGGCCAGGTCGAGAAAAAGACCTTCGAACTTGTCCACGCGCGCATGTTGCGCGGAGCGGAAATCGAGATAGTCCAACGCGCGGGCACGCGCGCTCGCGCCATCTTCCAGGAGTCCGTCGCGGACCAGACCCTGCGCATCCACGCCGCCACGCTGTTGTTGCTCGCGGGGGATGCGGAGGCGCGGGACTATCTGCTTCAACGGGCGCGCAGCGGCGACGTCGAAACCGAACTCGAAGCAGCGTTTGGCCTGTTTATCGCCGGCGACCCCGCGGTTCAACCTGGCACGCCATTTCCCCTGGACCTCGCCGGAGCCAGCGGGAAACCCGGCGACCCGCTTATTCCCGACCTGACCCGGCGCGGACTGGAACACAGCCGCCGCGACGTGCGCGCGCGTGCCGCTGCCCTTGCCGGCTTGGTCAACGACCAGGCGTCCTTGTCGACGCTGCGGCGCATGCTCGACGACCGCCTTGCCGAGTTGTCCGCGCCCGCCGCGCGCGCGTTGACCAACATGAAACAAGCTGACATTGAGCCCCGGCTCCTCGAACTCATCATGGAACGCGACAAAGAGAAAGGCGAAGCCGCCATCTACGCCCTGACAAAACTCGCCCAAGCTGGCACCGTAGAACGCGTCCGTGCACAGGTGTCCCTCGCCGTCGGTGAAGTGCAGTTCCGCCTGGTGCGTGTGCTCTTTGCACTAGGCGACCCGGAAGGGCGCGCCATGATGGCCGAAACCCTGCGCGACGTCCCCACCCTCGCGCCCGAAGCGGCTCTCTGTCTCGCGGAACAAGGCGATATGGACGCCAAGGTGTACTTGCAGCGGCGCCTGGAACGCCGTGAGGACCTAACCTCCGAAAACCTGGCGTATCGAGCCAGGGCGGCCAGCGCGCTGATCCTGGGCGGAGACCATACCGGCGCAACTATTCTCGCGGATCTACTTCGGGACAACAGTGAAGAGATGGTGGCCGAAGTCTGCGATGCGATTGTGCGCTTGGGCCGTGTCAGCCTCCTGACCTTGACGCAGCCGCCCATCGAAAGCGCCAAGGCTGAAGTGGCGATCGAGGCCGCCGCCACCGCCATTGCCCTGGCTGAACCCGAATTCCGCGACCGCCTCATCCTGTACCGAAACGCCCTATGACCGGCCGCCTGCACGTGTACGTTGAAGGCCGGGTTCAGGGGGTCGGTTTTCGCTATGCGACGTGCGCCAAAGCGGAATCGCTCCGTCTTAACGGGTGGGTGCGCAATTTATACGATGGGCGCGTCGAGGCCGTATTCGAAGGCCCGAAAGCCGCGCTGGAAGCCATGCTCGCATGGTGCCGCCGCGGCCCTGCAGCCGCCCTCGTCACAAAGGTGGAAGAGACCTGGGAAGAAGGCCCCCCGCGCCACCAAGGATTCTTCCTGCGACACTGAGGTCTTCAACGGCGCGCAATCACGCCGTCCACAACTATTTCCGATGGACCACGGCCCATCCCGGCCCGGTTCTGGCAGTCTCCCGCCCGTTTCAGTTAGAATCTGCCCCGCAAGCAGGAGTCGTTCATTTGGAACTGGTCAGCGTTTCGCAGCTTCGGCCGGGGCAGATTGTGGCGAAGGCGATCACGAATGCCAATGGCGGCATTCTGTGTCCGCCGGGATTCCTCTTGACGGAATCCGCGATTGAACGCCTGAAGAATGCAGGCGTGCTTTCAATCATCATTGAAAGCCTGGAAGACAAGGGGCCGGAAACGCAAGCGCGGCTGCGGGAACTCGAAAAACGCTTCGAGGGAATCGACGACCCCATTCTGCTCCAGCTGAAGGCCGCCGTCGAATCCCGGCTCCGCATCTTGCGGGACAGCCAGCAGTAACTGCGCCGCTCGCATAGCGTAAACCAGGAGATCGTTCCCTGTGCCGATGACACCGGCCGAAATCGAGAAGCGCGTCGAGAGCCTCTCAAATCTGCCCACCTTGCCCGGCATTGTCAAGGTTCTGACCTCGATGGTTGAAAACTCAGCTGTCGCCGCGTCGGACATAGGTGAGGTCATTGCGAAGGATCAGGTGCTCAGCGCAAGACTCCTGCGACTCGTCAACTCCCCCGTTTACGGCTTCCCGGGCCGCATCTCGTCCGTCACGCATGCGATCGTCCTGTTGGGTTTCAACGTGGTCAAGGGTCTGGTGCTGGGCGCCGCGGTCTTCGATTCCATGGCCGGCGAAACTCAGGGTTTGTGGGAGCACAGCCTTGGTTGCGCCGTGATCAGCCGCCGCATCGCGAAAGAGCGGCGCATGAAAGACCCAGAAGAAATCATGGTAGCAGGCCTGCTCCACGACCTGGGCAAGGTCGTGCTCGCTTACCTGGAGCCGGCCGGGTACGCCGATACCAGGCAAACGGCCTATGACGCGCGGCTGCACATCTCCGCCGCGGAACGCGAGGTGTTCGGCGTGGACCACGCCCACGTCGCTTCCTGGATTGCGCGCCATTGGCGCCTGCCCCTGCGTCTCAGCGACCCCCTCGTGTATCACCATGCCCCCTCACGCGCCGTCGACTTCAAAGACGCCACGGCCGTGGTGCATCTTGCCGATATCCTCGCCCGCGGCATGGGCTACGGCTACCCCGGCGACATGACCATGCCCCTGCTCGACCACGATGCATTCCATGCCATCGGGCTGTCCTTTCTGCAAATAGACCGCATTCTCGAGGAGTCCGAAACGGAATACCGGGCCGGCGTCGATGTTCTCGCCCGGCAAGGCATCGCGCCATGAACCCAGCCGCGTCCATCCTGTTGGTTGACCAATCCCCCGCCGCATGCGCGGCGGAACGCGCGGTACTCGACGGAGCCGGATTCCCAACGGCTTCGGTTGCCTCCGCCCACGAGTTGCTCGAGACGTTGTATCATCAGCCGCCCGCGCTCATCCTCATGAGCGCGCATCACACCATGATTCACGGCGCCACGACGCTCGATGCGCTTCGTAGCGATTCCATTCTCGGCCACTTGCCCGTGCTGCTCTTGCTGCAACCCGGCGCCACGCCCGACGGCATAGACTGGGGCCGCATCGCCGTCGACGACTACCTGGTCCGGCCCTGCGGCGCAAGCGAACTCCTTACGCGCGTCCGCCTGATTCTGGCGCGCGTCCAGCGGGACATGAACGCCAACCCCCTTACCGGGTTGCCTGGGAACCGGAGCATCATGCGCGAAATCGAGCGGCGCCTCGCGGCGCAGGAGGCCGTCGCGGTCGCCTATCTGGACATCGACAACTTCAAGCCGTATAACGACAAGTACGGATTCACCAGGGGCGACGAGGTGTTGCGCATGACCACCCGCATCATTACCCACACCCTGGACGATCTCGCGCCCTCCAGCTCGTATGCCGGGCATATCGGCGGAGACGACTTCCTCTTTATCACGCCGCCCGCCGCCATGGAACAGGCCTGCAAGGAGATCCTCAGGAATTTCGACCTGATTGTCCCAAACTTCTATGACGAGGAAGACCGGGCCAGGGATGGCATCCACAGCGTCGACCGACAAGGCAATCCGCGCCAGTATCCGCTCATGACATGCACGATCGCGGTCATTGACACCGCCCGCACCGAAATACCCCACGTAGCCGAACTCGCCGCACGCGCCGCCGAGGTCAAACAGCTCGCAAAGGGGCTTGCGGGCTCCAACTACCTGTTCGACCGCCGCCGCTAAGGCTATGGCGCCATCAATGTCTCGATATTAGCCAGCGCCTTCGTGATCAGGTCCTCGCCGCAGCCCGGCGGCACCCACGACACCACCGGGTCCGCGCCGTACCCCCCTTCTTCAATCGCTTCTCGCGTCGGGAAATACATGTGATGCCCGTTGCAGTAACCGATCCACAGGGTCTCCGGCGCCTTGGACTCGCGCTTCAGCCGGTTCGCATGCTGGCAGAAGAACTCGCCCGAACCGCTGACCAGCGCGAGTTCATGATTCAGCAACATCGTCGTCACGCTCGGCCGGATCATGTTGCCGGCGAACTCCGCCATCATCGCCTCCACCAGTTCAGGGAAGAACGCCATCTTGAACGCGCCGCGCACCACCGGCGTGTCAATCTGGATGCGCATGGGGAATGCGAATTGCTCTTCCATGCCGCGGATATCCGGCCGCTCCGGCACCCGCGTCTGGATGCCCTGCGCGATTTCGAGCACCACGTCCGCCATCGCCTTGCCGAAGCCGTCGATACCGCGCCGCTGCTCGTTCGTATTCGGCGACATGTCGCCCGCGGCCCCCTGCATGAAGAAGCAATGCGCCGGCATTCGCCCTTCGACCGACATCTGCATATGCCCCGGCCACTCGGACGTGAAGCGCAGGTCCTTCTCGTCGTGTATCGTCGCGTGCGCCGCAAAATTCACCATCAAGGCGATAGGCTGCCCCTGCAAGTCGTCAAAACGCACGACCGCCAATTCCGGGTCTCGTGGTTTCGGCTGCTTTTTCGTGTGCCGGTTCCGGTTCAGGTCCGTCTCCCGCGAGCCCCAGCCCATGCGCGCGTCCACCGTGCCGGCCGCCGCCTCGTTGATTGCATCGATAATCTTTCCCGGAAGCGCTTTCGCATACGCCACGGCGTAGTCGAACTTGTCCTGGCCGCGCCCCGGTTCATCCAGCAGTTCGATCACAGGACCGTGGTGCGTGTGGGACCCGGAGATCAACACCCAGTTTACGCCCGATGCGGATTTCACCGCCGCGCGGATTTCACGCATCATCGCGTCCGTGGGTCCCCGGCCCAAGTCAAGCCCCACCAGCGCGAGCTTGTCGGCGCCCACATCAATAACCACTGCCTTCGCGTAGAGCCGGTCCAGCACCCCTTCCGACAGCGCGTCGCGCCGCGCCGCATAGCCCCACATCGGCATGGGCTCCTCGGGCGTGATGTCTCGCTCGGCATATCCCACGCGAAACGTGGCAAAAGCGGGCAACGCAAGGACAAAGACGAGCAGTGACAACAGCCAGATTCGCTTCATGACAGAGCCTTTCGGATTCTCGGGCAAAACACTCCCGCACCTGATTGGACCGGCCTCAAATCCCTCCCGGTTTCGTGCCTGAGGGCTTGCCATATGTGACCCGCCGATGAGCA
>JAGMZX010000007.1:0-7652 GCA_018005585.1 Candidatus Hydrogenedentota bacterium
GAGATGACCTTCCGCCTGCCCAACGACCCGAAAGAACGCCGGACGTTGCTGCAGATGGACGAGGAACAGCGCCGGCTCTACGACCTTTTCACTTGATCGGGTGTCCCAATGTTGAACTCAGGAAATACATCGACCAGGTGCCGATGAAACGCCCGTGTGCCTACCGGGACGTCTGCAACGTTGTAGTGTTCCTCGCGAGCGATGAATCCGCCTATATGACAGGCCAGGCCATCAACGTAACCGGCGGCCAAGAGATGCGGTGACCACGGACGCCCCACCGGTCCCGGAGGATGCCGTTCGGTCTGTTCTGCTTGCGGCTGTTAATAGGCCACGAGATGACCAACTTCCAGAACTTGAACGGGTACGCCGTCCACGGATACCGGAACTGCCGCGCGCGTAGCGCGTGTGACGCGCTCAACCAAGACCTTTACCACGGGGGTTCCGGTCGCCGACAGACCTACCGCGTGCCCAACCGCGCCAGGTACCGCCATGAGCTCCGCCGCGTGAACGGCCTTGGCTCTGGATGCCTGGGCGAGACCGGCGGCCGCGCCGTTACCCTCGGCAGCTTTAGCGCCGCTGCCCGTACCTACCAGGGTGACGCCAAACGTGGCGAGCACGTCTTGGATCGGGTTTGCAATGGCCACGCGCGAACTGCCTGCGTATAGCAGTCCCACGGCACGCGGATTGGCTGACACATTCTCAACCAACAGTGAACCGGAATCACCCGCCTTGAGGAATTTGCCTGGCGAAATGAGGATCTGGCCTTCAAACGTAGAGACTATATCGTTACCGGCGCATTCATCTTCGTAGGAAATGGACACGGTAGCATCCAGTCCTGCCACCTTGCCGGTGGTGAGTCCGCTGGTGCGCCCGCTCTTCTTAACAGGTTGATTGACATAGGCCGCGACCGGCTGCGCAGAGATGACGCCAATCTCCAGAATGGCGCCCGACGGGTCCACGGCGCCGGGTATGACTGCGGCCAGCGCTGCGTCCACTACACTGATGCCGTTCGGGACGATGGGCGACCAGTCGGCGACATATCCCACGTAATCATCAGTAATGTCCGTGCAGGATACATCGACGTAACCGGGCTGGTTCACGGGGTCGCCCACTTGCGACACGACACCGTTGCCACCGGGCACGCTGTCGCCCGCGAAGACGTGAGTGTTGCTCAGGATGTACTGGTTGCCCATGGGGTCCTGCACCAGCGCGCCGAGTGTGCCGCTGCAACAATATCCGTTGGCGATATCGGCCAAGCTGCCGCCGGACACTCCAAGCTGGATGGGCCGTGTCTGCCGGGCTGTGTGGTCGGGCAGGGTCCGGGGTGGTTTCGGTTTCTTGGCTTGGCCCGCAGCGTCGCTAACCGAAGCGCCGAGCGCAACTGTAATCAGCGCGACAAGGGTCACCATGATTAGATTCTTGTCAAGTAAGCGTTTCATCGGACTCGACTCCTTCTAGGGGGCGGTACGGGAGGAACATCATTCACGTCGTTGAATGCACCCCTGATTCTTCACGAAAACACTCAAAATATGTCGTCGAAACCTGGCAACTACCCAGACTTTCTCACTTTCAATAGTTTTCAAGTTTGAAACAGTATTATACGACCGCGTGCCCGGATGTCAAGTGCTCGTGATGAAAGACCAAAGCCCGAGCATTGACGCTGAATTCATACAGGTCATTGTCCTGCTGGGTGGCCACGACCGCGAAGTGAGGCTCTCCCTGCACTCCGGGTGTGTCCCATTTCGCAGGAAAACGGAAAAACCGCCCCGCGCTGGAGAGGCGGGGCGGCATCTGGACAAAAACTGCGAGAGATTGTCTGGACGGACGAGCGTCACTTATCCTCGTACTTGAAGGACAACTTCACCTTTGCGCGGTAGGCGACTACCTTGTTGTTTTCGAGCTTCATGTCCAGTTCCGAGACCTCCGCCACGCGCAGGTCTCGCAGGTTCTTGCCCGCCTGTTCGACGGCGCTCTTGGCGGCATCTTCCCAGGACTTGGTTGAGGTGCCCACCAGTTCGATGACCTTGTACACACTTTCCGCCATGATTCGGCCCTCCGTTTTTGTGCCCCGCATGGGGGCGCCAATTGACCCAGTGTAGCGCGTGAGCGCGGATTCGGCAAGGGGCCGGTTGAAACGGGAGTCCCCGCATGACTTCCACGGCTTGGGCGGCGTCAAATGACGCCTTGGGCAAAGAGTGGGAGCCGGGCATGTGAGCGAACGTGACGGTCCATTGAAAAAGGGCGCGATGCCGCCCGTCAGTAGCGGCATTCCCGGGCTGCGCCGGCGAATGCCCACAGCTTCTCGGGCAAGGTCTCGAAGAAGTGGTCGCTCAACGAGCAGACGTAACCGCCATCGTAACCCACTTTTTCGAACAGGACGCGTACCGCGGCCCGAATCTGCTCCGGCGTGCCGTCTGTAACGACATTGAACTGGTCCATGCCGCCGATAAGCGCGAGGCGGTTGCCGATCTTCGCCTTGAACTCCCAGGGCTGCTGGTTGCCGCCGATTCCGGGCGGCGCGAGCGTCTCGGATACATCGCAGCCGTTCGCTACGATCATTTCCTCGATGCCCAGTGTGCCGCCGCAGGTGTGGTACGTGACGAGAAACCCGAGCTGATGCAGTGCATCGTGCATGGCTCGGTCGTAGGGCAGGCAGAATTCCCCGTGTATCGCGGGTGAAATAACGGTCGAGGAACCCGCGCCGCCGCCGGTCTCGATCAGGTCGAAGCGCGCGCCTTTGAGCGATTCGATGAACCGCAATTTCTTGTCCAGCAGTATCTTGAGAAATGCGTGCACCCAGTCCGGCTTTTCCAGGCACGCCGGGATCAGGTCGTTGACGTCCCTCAGACAGCACGCGTGCTGCCAGCATCCGGCTTGGTCGCCCCAAACGAATCCGCGCAGGATGCCCGCGTCGCCCACTTCGTCGTAGCGCCGGGCCACGGGCTTGGGATCGAGCGCGGGGACGGGCATGTACTTGCGGATGAGTTCGATGTCTTCGTCGTGCTTGACGAGGTATTCGGTGATCCACGTGGTCTTGCGGTCGCCCGCGGTCTTGTACGTGAGCCTGCCCTCCGGCGTGTGGATCGTGTGATGCGCGACGCGGTTGTCCGGGTCGTTGCTGATGACCGTCACTTCATCGCGCCACTGCGGCGTCGAGAACTTCGTGTAGTCCGCGTCCACGAGCCAGAACTGGCCCATGTCCTGGAAATACTGAATCTGCGCATCCATGCCGAACCGCGCAAATGCTTCGAGGTCGCTGATGCCGCCCAGGTACGTGTCGAGATGATAACCCTGCCACTGGTGTACCGAGACCGGGAGCCGGTCCGGTTTGCCGCGGCGCAGCGCGCACAGCAGGCGCTCCTTGCTGCTCATCAATCGCAATGGAAGACCTCCTGCATGTCCGCCCACCATTCGCCCTCGGCGCGCGTTTCCAGCGGCTGCTGGCACGGCTTGCACACGTCCCACCAACGCTGCGTCACGGGGTCCGCCGCCATCCGGGCCATGTCCGTGTCGAAATCGTTGCCCACGTACTCGAAATAACTGAACAAGAACCCGTCCTTGTGGTAAATCGAGTAGTTACGGATGTTGCACTCCCGGATCATCCTCAGCACTTCCGGCCACACGGCCGCGTGGAGCCGGACGTATTCCTCGAACTTCTCCGGCTGCACCCGGATCACGGAACCATAACGTTTCATGGCCTAACTCCTGATTTCGCCGGTGTCCAGGTCGAATTCGCCGAGATTCAGCGGATATGTCCCGTATTCGCGCGCGAGTTGCACCACGTAATCGTAGGTTGCGGGCGCGACGTTATCCGGAACCGAATGGTCCGATTGCAGGATGTATCCGCCGCCCTTGGCGGCGTTCAGCTTGGTCAGCACCTCGCGCCGCACCGCGTCCCGGTCGTTCGTGGCCAGCGCGACCACGTCGATGTTTCCGTTGAACGCCCAGCGCTTGCCGAAGCGGCGCTTGAGCTCCACCACATTCAGGCCCGCCTTCGCTTCGAGCGGGTTGTACGCGTCTACGCCCGCGTCGATCATGTCTTCGAAGACGGCCGACGCATTCCCGCAGCCGTGGTAGACCGCCTTGAGGCCCGCCGCGTGGACCGCGTCGCAGATGCGCTTCAACTGCGGCTTGTAGACCGCGCGCCAGTAGTCCGGCGAGAAGAACATGCCGCGGTCATACGCAATATCGCCCCAGATGTACATGCCGGAGAGCCTGCCTCCGGCGGCCGCGATTTGCCCCTCGACAATACCGGCCAGGAAGTCGCCGAGCCGCTCGATGAACTGCGCGACGCGGCCCGGGTCTTCGCCGAGCTTCATGAGCACGTTTTCCGCGCCGATGATGCGCCAGATCATCTCGTGCGGCTCGCAGACGCTACCGAATACGCAGAAATCGTCCGCGTAGGCGTTCACGCGGTCGACGAACGAAGGGAGGTTCAAGTTGAGTTCGTCGCCCACGCAATTGATCTGGTCGTCAATGGCGGAAAAGAAGCGGCGTTCGTCCCGGGGATCGTCAAAGCGGAATGCGTCCATCTGTTCAAACGTCTGCGTCTCGAATTCGGCATAGTGCGGCATGGGATACGTGTGCACACGTTCAATGACCGCGCCGAAACCCGTTTTCACGACTTTCCGCTCGGGGGTGTTCTCGATGACCTCGATGCCGGTGATATGCGGGTCCATGTTCGGGTTGATGACGATGAGGTCAAGGTCCCAGTAGCGATACGGGTCGAAGTCCTCGCCTACGGGCAGTTCCGCCTTGGCGCGGCGCAGGAAATTCGTCCAGAAGAATTCGCCGATGGGCACGCGATCTCCTTCGCGGTGTTGAAGCGCGGCCATCACGCGCGCTGTCTTGACTGCTGCCCGCATCGCATTGTCCCTCCTGCCCGTGGTGCCCCGCGCCTCCCCGCGGCCATAGGCTACCAGTCCGCTCAGTGCGGATGCATCTTTCGCGGGAACGCCGGCGGCCGCGGTTCGGGCTATAATCGCGATTGAGAAGGAGTGCGCGGGAATGAAGCGATATATCTTGCCTGCCGGATTTGCCGCGTGGTGCGCGGCGGTCCTTGCCGCGGCGCCGGTCGCCGATGAGTCCCGCGGCGTGGAACGGGTCTACGAGGGTTTTGTTCAAGCCCCGGCGGAGTGTCAGCCGCGCACGCGCTGGTGGTGGATGGGGAATGCCCTGCGCAAGGAGGATATCACCTGGCAACTGGACCAGATGTGTGCCCAGGGTATCGGCGGCGTGGAACAGATTTCGATGGAACCGGTTTACGCCAAGGGCAATCACGCCTATCTGTCACGGGAGTATTTTGAACTGCTCCGCTTCGCCGTCGAGGAGGCGGGCAAGCGGGGCATGCAGTTCTCGGTCAATTTCGGCGGTCCGGGCTGGATTTGGGGAGGGGACTGGGTACCCAGAGAAGACCAGAGCAAGGTTCTTCTTGCGAGCGCCATGCAGGTCGAAGGCCCGCGCACTTTTTCCGGCGCGCTACCCAGGCAAGCGGCGCTGAATCCGCGCGATGTGCCGCGCTCGACACCAGTTATTGCGGACGAGGACCATTTGACAAAGGCCGTCGCCGCGCGCATGGAAGGAGAGAGGCTGTGCGCGGATACGCTCATGGACTTGTCGCACCTGCTGCGGGGGGACGCCATCACCTGGGCTGTGCCGGAGGGACGCTGGCAACTGATGGCGTTCTGGCTCACGCAGCGGGACAGCGCGGATGCCGTGGACCATCTCGACCCGGGCGCGATGGCGCGATATTGCGCCGCGTTGGGCGCGAAGTATGAAGATGCGATTGGCGCGCATTTCGGGACAACGGTGGACTCCTTCTTCGGCGACAGCTTCGAGGTGCCCATCTATCGCAACGGGCTTTACTGGAACGATGGGCTCTTTGCGGCGTTTGAGGAGAAGACGGGCTACGACCTTGTGCCGTGGCTACCCGCTCTGTGGTGGGACGTGGGCGGCCTTTCCTCGAAGGTCCGCTATGACGTGAATGCCTTTCTTCACGCACGGGGTATGGAAGCGTTCTTCCAGACGTTTCTGGACTGGTGCGAGCGGCACGGTGTGCAGGGCCGGATACAACCCTATGGTTTCGTGACGGACAACATCGAAGGCGCGGGCAAGGCGCACATTCCCGAGATGGAGGTTACCGCGGGCGAAAAGGACGCAGTGCCGTGGTTCGACACGCGCATCGGGCCGAAGCAGTATGTGGCCTCGGGCGCGCACCTGTACGGGCGGAACATCGTCAGCACGGAATCGTTTACGTACCTGCATTGGGAGCCCTATCGCGCGACACTGGAGGAATTGAAGGCCGCGACAGACGGATATCTGCTCGCGGGCGCGAACCAGTTCTACAATCACGGCTTCATCGCGTCGCCGGAGCGCGGCATTGTGCCCACCCGCGGTTTCTTCGCCGCTATTCGCATCAGCCCCGAGAACATCTGGTGGCCGTGCTATCACCATCTGGCCGCCTATACCGCGAGGTGCTGCTGGCTTCTGCGCCAGGGTCGGTTTGTTGCCGATGTGGCCGTGTATTCGCCCTTGGCGAACCAATGGACGCAGAGCGCGCTGAATGCGCGGAAATGGACGCGCGAATTCGACTGGGGCGGCCTGGGACAGTTGCTCATGGCGAATGGATACGGGTTTGATCTCGTGAACGACGACGTGTTTCAGCACCGCGCCTCGTGGGACGGTTGCGCACTTCGCCTCGGGGAAATGACGTACCGCGTTCTGGTACTGCCGGATGTCCAGGCTATGCCGCTCGAGACATTGCGGCAGATCGAGGCTTTTGTGCGGCAGGGCGGCGCCGTGATCGCGCTGGAGCGCGTTCCCGAGTCATCGACGGGCATGCAGGACCACGCGCGCAAGGACGCGGAGGTGCAGCGCATATGCTCGGAACTGTTTCGCCAAGCCGCGGAAGCGGACGACGCCGACCTCAAGGATTGCGGGCGCGGCCGCACCTTCTTTCTCAAGAGCGTGATGTACCGCGAAGACCCGCTCGACTGGCGCAGCGCGCCGCTCGATCCCTTTCTCAAGACGTTGAGGCAATGCGTGGCGCCGGACATGGACATTGATCTTGTGGCGGAAAACCGGAGAAAGAATGAAGGGCTTGCTTGCATACACCGCAACGGCGATGGGATGGAGATCTATTTCCTCTCGAATGTGCAGGAGACGCCCATCGATTACGATGTGGGTCTCCGCGCGACACGGGGGCGGCCCTTCGTCTGGAACCCGCAGACGGGCGAGCGGCGGCCGCTGCTGGCCTATAGACATGACGAGCACTACACGCGCTTTGCGTTGTCCCTGCAACCATTTGAGTCCCGTTGTATCGTGTTTGAAGAGACGGACAGCGCGCAGGAATACCCTCATGTGACCGAAAACGATTTCGCGGATATCCTCCAGGCGGACGCGTCGGGTTTCAACGCACTGGCGTCGCGCAACGGGCCGCATGCCTATTCATTTGACGACGGCGGCGCGATTAGAAGCGGGGTCGAGGTTGTTTCCGGCCTGCCCGCGGCATATGAAGTGAATGGCTTGTGGAACGTGCGGTTTCCCGAAGAGGTAATCACGGGAGAGGCCCTGCGCTGGACCGGTCTGAAATCCTGGACGGAGGAGGAGCGGCTGCGGCATTTCAGCGGGCAGGCGCACTATACCATCGGTTT
>JAGMZX010000007.1:7752-74565 GCA_018005585.1 Candidatus Hydrogenedentota bacterium
TGTGGAACGTGCGGTTTCCCGAAGAGGTAATCACGGGAGAGGCCCTGCGCTGGACCGGTCTGAAATCCTGGACGGAGGAGGAGCGGCTGCGGCATTTCAGCGGGCAGGCGCACTATACCATCGGTTTCGAACTGCCGGATAGTTATCTCGCGGAAGATATAATCCTCAGGTTGTCGCTGGGCGTGGTGGGCAACGTCGCGGAGGTGCGCCTGAATGGCCGGCCCGTGGGTGTGTATTGGATGACCGGGCAGGAATTCGGCCTCGAGGGCATCGCCCGGCGAGGCGGCAATACGCTCGAAGTGGCGGTCACCAATACGTTGATCAACCGCGTGTCCGGGCTTGGTGCGTTTCCAGATGTGCCGGAAGAACTGCGTCCTGTTTTCGGGGCGGGTCCGCGCGCATCGGCCCCGGAAGCGGAGAAGCTCCTGGGTTTTGAACCTTTGCCGCGGTCCGGCCTGCTGGGTCCCGTTCGCATCGTGCCTTTCAAGCGCGCAGAGATCCGGATGAATGCGTCTCCGGCGTCCCAGGCGGGGTAACCGCCGCTGTTGGGTGCGCGGGCGCTCGCGGCCTCGTCCCTCGTCCTCCCGTGTTGAAGGGGGCATTCCGTCAACGCGGAGATGTGCGGGGTCCCTGGCGTATTCATTTCCGGATTCTGCTTTCTTGGGCGAGCTGTTCGCCGGTTCATGCCATTGAAACTGTGGTGTTCGGCTATTGGTCCCTTGTACGGGGCGAGGGATCGGAGACCAATGCAGCGTGCGCCGTGGCGAGAGTACAATACCGCGGAAGTCCGGGCGGACATGAGTCTGACGACGGGAACGACGCAACCGGCAGGGGAGAGAAGCACATGGACCGGCGCAAGTTCTTGAGATGGCTGGGTTCTGGGGCTGTGGCGTTGGGCGCCGCGGAGTGCGCGCGTGTGCCGTGGGCCTACGCGGCGGATTCAGCGCGCCTGGCGTCCGCGGGGGCGCAGGGGAGACCGAACGTTCTCTTCATCGCGGTAGACGATCTCCGGCCTGAATTGGGTTGCTACGGCAACGCGGTCATCCAGTCGCCGAACATCGACCGGCTCGCGGCGCGGGGCCTCGTGTTTCGTCATGCCTATTGCCAGCAGGCGGTATGTTCGCCGTCCCGTTCGAGCCTCCTGACCGGCACGCGGCCCGACACGACACAGGTCTGGGACCTTGAGACCCATTTCCGGACGGCGCTGCCCGATGTGGTCACGCTGCCGCAGTTGTTCAAGAACGAGGGTTACTTCGTGCAGGGGATGGGAAAAATCTACCACGGCGGCCTGGATGACCCCGCGTCCTGGTCCACGCCATGGACGGCGCCGGGTGTGAAGACCCCGGCGGACGCACGGGCACTGGAACCGGACGAGATGGAGCGCCGCGCCCGGCAGGCGCGGGCCAAACGCCGCAAAGGGGATCGCGGTGTTCCGTTTCAGGCGGTGGACGGTCCGGATAATTCGTTGAACGACGGCGTGCTCGCGGACATGGCCGTGGCCGCGTTGCAGGGGTTGTGCGAGAAGGAACAGCCATTTTTCCTCGCGGTTGGCTTCGTGAAGCCGCATTTGCCCTTCATCTCGCCGAAGAAATACTGGGATCTCTACGACCCGGAGAAGATCCCGCCCGCCCCGAATCCGTTTCTGCCGAAGGGCGCGCCGCCCTATGCGCTGGCGGAACGCAATGAGTTGTGGAGCTATGACGGAGTGCCGGACACGAGCCTGTTGCCGGACGACTACGCGCGCCAGTTGAAGCACGGCTACTACGCCGCAGTCAGCTTCATGGACGCGCAGGTGGGCCGCGTGCTGGATGAACTCGAGCGGCTCGGCCTGCAGGATGACACCATCGTCGTGCTGTGGGGCGACCACGGCTGGAAACTGGGCGAACATGGCTGCTGGTGCAAGCACAGCAACGTCGAGAACGACACCAACGCGCCGGTGATCCTCTCCGTGCCGGGGATGGCGCACGCAGGCTCGAGCACGGACGCGCTCGTGGAGTTCGTGGATATCTACCCGACCCTGGCGGACTTGGCCGGGCTTCCGAAACCCGCGCATCTTGAAGGCGCAAGCGCCGCGCCGCTGCTTGCGGAGCCGGACCGCGAATGGAAGCGCGCCGCGTTCAGCCAGTATCCGCGCACGCACGAGAAGAAGCGGCTCATGGGCTATTCGATGCGCACGCGCCGCTACCGGTTCACGCGCTGGGTCGATCGCGACGACTCCGCCCGGGTCGAGGCCGTGGAGTTATACGACCACGAGACCGACCCGCAGGAAAACGTCAACATCGCGGGCGACCCGAAGAACGCCGCGCTGGTCGAGGAACTGACGCGGCAGTTGGTGGCGGGCTGGCGCGGGGCGCTGCCTTCTTGAGGCGGGGCGGAAACTCACCGCGATAGCGACGGGGTGGACAGGCGCACGTCGCGGCCGTACTGCATCGACCGGCCGAAACGCAGGTAGTCGAATCCGAACCGGGCACGGATGCGGTCCACACTTTCGAGGGCGTGTTCCCATTTTTCCACCGTCTTGCGCCCGAACAGACAAAGCTGGTGCTGGTTGTAGCTGAGCGCGGACAGGTTCACGCCGATGAGCCGGACGCGCGCGCGCCGCGCCCGCGCCTTGGGCGTCAGTTCGCGGATCGCCTCGACGATATCCCGGTCCACGCAGGTGGGCATGGGCAGCATCTTCGCGAAGGTGTGAGTCTCGAAATCGGCGTAGCGCACCTTGAGTGTGACGCGACGCGTTTCGAACCCATCCTCGCGCAGCGTGTGCGCCGCCCGTTCCGTGAGATACGCGAGCACGCGCCCGATCTCGTTCCAGTCGAGCAGGTCGCGCTCGAAGGTCGTCTCCCGGCTGATCGATTTCGGCGGCGTGTCTATCTCGACTTCCGCCGAGGCGACGCCGCGCGCCGCCTGCCGCAGGCCGACCGCCGCGGTCAGGCCGAAGACCCGTTCGAGCACCGGGGCCGGCGCCGCCGCAAGCTGGCCGATGGTCAGGATGCCCAGTCCTTCGAGCACCTCGCAGGTGCGCGGGCCCGCGCCGGGCAGTTTGCGCACCGGCAGCGGCGCGAGATAGGCCGCCTCGCCGCCCGCGTCCACGCGCACGTAGCCGTCCGGCTTGCCCTCGCCCGTCGCCACTTTCGCCACCAGCTTGTTCGGCGCGACGGCGATGGTGCAGGGCAGGCCCGTGCGCGCGCGGATGGCCGACTTGAGATAGCCCGCGATGGCGTCGTCGCCGCCGAAAAGCCCCTGCGAGCCCGTCACGTCCACGTATGCCTCGTCGATCGACGCCATCTGCACCAGCGGCGACACTGTCTGTAGCAGCGCGTGCACCTGCCCGGACGCCGCCTCGTAATGCGCGAAATTGCCGTGCATGAAAATCCCGTGGGGGCAGCGCCGCCGCGCCTCTGCCAGCGGCATCGCCGAGTGGACGCCGTACTGCCGCGCCTCGTACGACGCCGTGCACACCACCCCGCGCGATTCCTGGTCGCCGCCGATAATCAGCGGCTTCCCGCGCAGGCTCGGGTCGCGCACCTGCTCCACCGACGCGAAGAACGCGTCCATATCGATATGCAGAATCCGATGGTTCATGACAGAATTACTGAAAATTTGTACAGTTAGATTCTAGCGCATCCGCCGCCGGCTGTCAAGGAAGAAAAACGGGGGGGAGAAACCCCGAAAAAGTCAACTGTTCTCGCACGGAGCCGCGGAGGGCACAGCGCGTCACGCGCAGGGGGCAACGCGCACCCGCATGGGTGATTGGCCGCGGACACTTCAGGAAACCGTTGCCGCCGGGTTGATGGGCCTTTCCGTAACGAATCGGGTTCTGGAGGGTATCATGCGCGACCGGCGGGCTGACCGACCACTTTGGGAAGTCTCTTTATCTCGCTGGCGTTTAATAACTTACGGGCCTGATGACGGCTGGGCCGCGGAAGAAACACTAGGGTAAACGCTGCATGAAACGACTTTTGTGTCTGGATGTTCTTCGGGGCGGTTTCATCGTCATGGTAATTGTCTTCCATGCGTGGGGCCACCTGCTGTTCATTAACGCGACGCTGATTGCGCGGGAGGAGATCAGCCTGTGGGTGATGGTGCTGTTTGCGCCGCTCATTCTGCTGGGTACGTGGGCGCCGATTTTCGCGCTGATCAGCGGCGCGGCGACGGGTTACGTGCTCTCCAATCTCGAGGAACAACGGCGGGCCGGGCTGAGTTCGCGCGGCAGCGTGGGCGCGTACGTGCGGGGCACGTACTGGAACAGTCTGATGCTGTTCCTCTGCTCGCTGTTCCACATGGCCGTGCTGCATTTCGCCGTGAAGTTCAACGGCGAGGTGCGCCATTCGTTCCTGACGGGTTCGATCGAGCGGGGCTACTTCGCGAAGGGCGACGTGGACCTGCTGTTTTTCACGGACGCGGTGGCGCTTGTGGCCATGGCGGGGATCGTCATTGCCACTACGCTGGGCCTGCTCTGGCGCGGCAAGGGCTACGACCGCACCCGACGGACGTATGTCACGCTGTCCGTCATGGGCGTGCTCTGGTTTGCCGTCACGCCGGTGTTGCACGGGCTCTTCGACGGGGCGTTTTTCAGCGCGGTCACGGACCGGCGGCTGGTCCCCGCCATCCTGCTCAAGCTCCTTGTCGGTCCGCCGCACAGCACGTTCCCGAACGCGGGTTTTGCCCTGTTCGGCGCGGTGCTGGGTATCGCGGTTGCCCGGCATGAGGACTGGCGTTTCGTGCGCAACTACGGCTTGGGTTTCGGCGGCCTCTCCCTGGCGGCGGGGTTGTTGATCCTGGCTGTTTCGGGGGTGCCGCTGGGGCCTGAGCGCGTCGGCACGGCCCTGCCGGTTCAATTACACATGGTGAACCTGGGCCTGATGCTGCTGCTGGCGGTGTATTGCATAAAGAAGTTCGAATACCAGGACACCCTGCGCCGTTTCGACTTAGCTCGGCACACCACGGGTATTCGCCGGTTCGGCTTGATGGCCATGAGCATCTACATCTGCGAAAGCCTGCTGTGCGTGCTGAACATGAAGTGGTTCCTGCCGCTGTTCGAGGGCGGCCCGCTCGCGTGGCGCTACGTCGGCCTGTTCTCGTTCGCCGGGATGCAAGTCCTGCTCTGGTACGGCATCCTGCTCTTGTGGGAAAGGGTCAATTTCAAGTACAGCATCGAGTGGTGGGTGGTCACGATTGTGGGATGGCTGCGCGGCCGCCGCTCGACGCGGCTCGAAGTGCAGGAAGTGCTCTATCACCCGGTACGCCTGGCGGACCAATGAGATTGGCGCGGCCAGCATCCGAAGGAAGGCGGCCGCGCCGGTTGTTTTCGCCGCTTGGCTTCGCGGCGTCTTGTTCGCTTACTTGTCGCCCATTGCAGCCGAGATCATAAACGCCAGGATGGTGAAGTAGAGCTGGAAAAACATGACCTCCGCTCCGTCGCTATCCTTGGCCTGGGCCTGCTGCAGGGTAACGCGCTTCAGGTGTTTCATGTGGGCCTCCTTTCCCAAGTGGTTCACCTTTCATCCTACAAGACGAAACGCCGAGTGTTTCATTCATTCTCCTTCGGCGGAACCCGGCGCGCGCCTACGGAATGGCCCCCATGGCGAGTTCGCCGGTATTGGCCACCGGAAGCGTCGGCTCGACCGGCGTCGCCGGAACCATGGGGGCGGGTTGCGCCGCGCCCGAAAGCGCCTCCAGAAACGCCTGCGTGCCGCCGCCGTCCCATGCGACCGGCCCCACATGGTGCAGGGCGATGGCCCCGTCGGGCGCCACGAGGAACGTGGTCGGGATGCTGCTTACCGCGAAGGGGAACGGCAGGTCGTCCTTGCTGAGGTAGCAGGGGAACGTATAGCCGTTTTCCGTCATGAACTGCTTGACCTGTTCCGGTTCTTCACTGGAAATCAGGAGCACGGAGATCCCCGGCTTGTCCTTGACGGCGTCATGCATCCGCTGGATATTCGGCAGTTCGGCCCGGCACGGCGGGCACCAGGTAGCCCAGAAATTGAGGAACAGGGCGTTGCCCTTGAACGAGGCAATCGGAATCTCGTTCCCTTCGAGGTCCTTGACGGCCCACGCGAAGGGGTCCTGTTGCGCCAGCGGCAGTTGCGGAAACGCCAGTTCGCTGTCCGGCGGCAGGGCGCGCGGCTTGGGACCCTCGACCAGTTGCCGGACCGCGGCGGCCCAGTCGGTTTCGAGGATATCGGCCCAGGGCGTTTCGAAGGTCAGGAGCAAGGCGGCAAAAACGATGCCCTGAAGCGAGAACACGCGCGCGAGCGCGGGCAGGCCGGGGAAGCGGCGGAACCTGTCGGGGTTCCGCGAGGACCTCTGGAATGCGCGCATCGTGCAGAAGAGGATCGCTGGAAGGAACAGGACGGTCATGGCGACGAGCAGGCTCAGGGGCACGTACAGCGGCCCGAAGACGAGGTAGGCGTTCAAGCCGGCGCCGCGCCCGAACAGGGCCAGCAGCGCCCACGCCAAGGCTACGTAGAGACCCAGGAGAGCGGCAATCAGCGAATGGTACAGCGTAACGATCTTTCTCATGGCCAAAATCCCCTTCACACCTGTTGCGTCGAGGCTGCGATGCGCACGTCTCCCCGAACTCACAGGAGCATAGCGGAATCGTTCAGGGCGTACAAGGCGGGGCGCGGGAACAGAGTTGCCGTCCCGAGGTGTTGCGGCGTAAGCTCGTGCCGCCGCGCCGCTGCCCGATTGAGGCGGCCGCAGGCCACCTCCGGAAATGATAATTGAAAGAAGACGTGACATGTTGCGTTGGATACGGCCCAAGGAGGCTTTGTCGGAGCAGGACGTAGACAAGGGCCTGCGCATGCTGCTCGGCGACGCGATGGCGTCGCAGACGATGGCGGTGCTCACCGTCGGTCCCTTCATGATGGCCTTTGCCGTGCTTCTGGACGCGCCGAACGTTGTCCTTGGCCTCATTGGCTCGATTGGACCCCTCTCGCAGATACTGCAGCTGCCCGCGGTCTTTCTCGTCGAGCACGTGAAAATGCGCAAGCTGCTCACCGTGGGCGCGGCCTTCGTCAGCCGCCTCGGCTGGTTCGTAATTGCGAGCATTCCCTTCTGGACGCCCCCGGAACACCGGATTGCCGTTTTCATGGGCGCGCTCCTGCTCTTCTTCGGCATGAACGCCGTGGCCAGTTGCGCCTTCTCGTCGTGGAGCCGCGACCTCATCCCCGAGGCGGTGCTGAACACCTTCTTCAGCAAGCGGATGATGTGGGCGACGATGTTCGGCGCGGCGGTCAGCCTGGCCGGCGCGCTGAGCATCGACATGCTCAGCGAGGCGCTGAACAGCAAGACGCAGGCGTACGGCGTGGTGTTTTTTTGCGGCGCATTGGCGGGGTTCAGCGGCCTGTTCTTCCTCGGGCGCGTGCCGGAGCCGCGCATGCACGTGCACGTCGAGCACAACGCGCTGCGCGTGCTGTCCGAGCCGTTGCACGACAAGAACTTCCGCGCGTTGACCTTCTTCCTCGCCGCGTGGACCTTCGCGATGAACCTGTGCGGTCCTTTCTTCACGGCGTATATGCTGCGCAGGCAGGGCCTGACCATCACGTGGATCCTCGGCTTTTCCGTGCTCAGCCAGTTCATGAACGTGATCTGCTTCCCCATCTGGGGGCGGCTGGCGGACCGGTTCAGCAACAAGTCGGTGCTCGCGGTGACGGGGCCCGTGTTCGTGCTGGCGCTGCTGTTGTGGCCGATTACGTCGCTCGGCAATTTCTGGGTCACCATCGTGGTCATGACCGCGTTCCACGTGATCACGGGCATTTCGGGCGCGGGCATTATGCTTGCGGCGAACAACCTGACCTACAAGACCGCGCCGAAGGGCAAGGCCACGGCCTATATGGCCATGAACATCCTGGCGCAGGGCGTGGCGGCGACCGTCGCGCCGATCATCGCGGGCCTCGTGGCCGACCGCCTCGAAACCTGGAGCATCGTGGTCAGCGTGCAGAGCATCTACAGCGGCGGCGGCGCGCCCGTCGCGTTCGGGCCGCCCCCGCTCAACCTGCACGGACTCGACTTCCTCTTCCTGCTGGCCTTCATCTTCGGCCTCTACGCCTTGCACCGGCTCCTGGCCGTCCGCGAAGAGGGGGAAGTGCCGGAAGAAATGGTGCGCGCCGAGTTTTTCGCGGAACTTGAACGGCGCATGCGCCAGGTCTCGACCTTGCCGAGCATCCGCATCTTCACCACCGTCGCCATCACGAGCGTGGGCCGCGTCCTGGGCCGCAAAGAGGCCTGAACCGCGGCGAGGGGGGGGAAGAAAGGCGCGGCGGGATGCGTTAAGATGTCATGCAGAGGCTTATGCATCCCCGTATCCCGATTCGAAATTCCCGGCAAGAGTACCGCGGCTTTACGCTTGTCGAGTTGCTGGTTGTGATCGCCATCGCCGGCGTTCTGGCGGCGTTGCTGCTTCCGGCGCTGTCGCGCGCGCGGGAAGGCGCGAAACGCTCGTCCTGCGCGAACAATCTCCGGCAGATCGGCATTGCGTTCGAGTGCTATCTGCTCGAGCACGACGGGACGTATCCCTCCTGGCAGGACTTGCCGCTGAGCCAGCCGCCGGGATATTGGCTTTGGATGGGGCGCGGCTGGCGGCAGTTGCTTACGCCGTACATCCCGGGCGACAAGGAGACGCCGGGCGTGTTCTATTGTCCCTCGGACTCGCGCGAGCGCAGCATTGACGTGTTCGAGCGCACGTCCTATGCGTATTCAATGGCGTTCTATCATTCGCCGGAGCAGATCGACAGCTTGGACGACATGTCGGACAACTACACGAACCCGCTTCCGGCCCTGCCGCAGCGTCAGGCCATGGTGGCCAACCCGTCGCGCAAGATTCTGGTGGGCGAGTGGTTCTCGAACCATTCCGCGTGGGGCAACGACGCGGGCTGGTTCGGCACGGGCGGGAAACGGCTGCACCTGTTTGCGGACTACCACGTCGAGTACCTGGACTGGCAGGAGATCCGGCTGGGCAACGACGGGCTGCCGAATCCGAATCTGACCATCAACGGCATCCGGGGCTGCGATACCAGGTAGGGGCGTGGTTACTGCGCGTGTTTCTTGTGCGCGGCGGCCACGCGCCAGATGAGCAGCGCCATGAGCGCCACGAACGCGACGCTCAGAATAAGCCCGAGTTGATTGGTGCGGTCAATGGCGGCCTGCTGCTGACAGGTGGTCACGAACTCGGAAACGGCGGCCTGGACGCCGCGCGCGAAGGGGCCGGCCTGGAGCATCGCGGAGGCTTCCGACGCGGCATGCGCGACATGGGCCGGCAAGGACTCGTCGAGCCGCAGGAACCAGCCGATAACCTCTTCCTGGACGACGGGGCCGATGCTGGCGATGCCGTTTACGATACCGGCAAGCGCGACGCCGTTGCGCTCGCCCGCGACCGCGACCGACGCGGCACCGCAGAGGATGGTGTCGGGGCCGTACATCATGAACCCGACGAGCCCGAAACTGATGGCGAGCGCGTAGGGATTGCCCCCGAACTGGGTCACGACGTAGTAGCCGCCGACCATGCCGAGGCCCAGGAAGAAGCAGAGCGCCGCCCAGTTCCCCCGGAAGAGGCGGTCGAGCGCCCAGCCTGCCATTATCGCGCCGGCCAGCCCGGCGAAATCGAAAAGCTGCGAATAGTAGGCCGCGCTGCCCACGTCCATGCCCTGCAGGTCGAGAAAAGTCGGCAGCCACGAGTCAAGCGCATAGCGGAGAAACTTGATGAAGAAGTAGCTCAGTCCCATCAAGGGCACGACGGGATTCAGCAGCAGGCGCAGATACTCGCGGAACGTCACCTGCTCCGCGTTCGAGGCCTGGACCGCGCGCGACTCGGCGGATGCCTCGTCGAGGATGGGGTCGAGCCCGGCGTCTTCCGGTTTGTCGCGCTGCCATGCGTAGACCAGCCACCAGATAACGAAAGCGATGAGGGACGTGCCGAAAAAGGCAAAGCGCCAGCCCATATTGGCGAGCAGGAACCCGCCCGCCGACTTTACCATGATGTTGCCGACCAGGTAGCTGGTCGACCACACGCCCATGATCGAGCCGCGCTCGCGCGGGCGCAGCCATTGCGCCACGCCGCCGACGACGCCCGGCCAGCCGGTGGCCTGAAGCAGTCCGTTGAAGATCATGAACTCCATGAACGTCCAGTACGAGTCGGCGAAACCGAAATGGAGATTGATGAGGATGGTGCCGCCAAACCCGGCGAGGAGGATCGCCCGCGGCCCGTATTTGCGCCCGAGGAAGCTGTTTAGAAACTGGCCTACCATGTAGGCCACGAGGTAGGCGGTCCAGATGTGCGCGACTTGGTCCAGGCCTATGTCGAATTCGGAAGCCAGCGTCGTCTTGCAGATGGTGAAGACCTTGCGCGTCAGGTAATAACCCGCATAGGCGAGATATGTCGCGATGAGCACGCGCCAGCGCCAGAGGCGCTGATCGCGCGTTAGGGAACTGGAATCGCTGCCGCTCGAGCCTGTTGTCATGGAACCTTTCCGCTGAAAGTCCTGCTGCCGGAACGCGTCGCGGCGAACGCCGGCACGCGCCGGAGAGAGCATAACACTACGGTAACGCCAAAGTCCCGCTGCAAGTGGTTATACGTGACGACAGGCTTTCCTTGTTCGCAGTCCAAGCCTCAGATTGCGGGTTTTCGAGGCAACCTGAAGGTTGAAACAGGAACAAACGGCATCGATTATGGGTCGTGTATGGAAGAGCGGATTTGTTCCGAATTCCCGGAGACCCGAGTCAGGCGAGCTCCGCGGCAGCCGGGCCGTAAAGCCTCTGGCGCAGCAGGAATGCGGCGTTTACCAGACTAATCAGCACGGGCACCTCGACCAATGGGCCGATGACTGCGGCAAAGGCCGCACCGGAGTTGATGCCGAAGACGGCCACGGCGACGGCGATGGCGAGTTCGAAGTTGTTGCTGGCGGCTGTGAACGAGAGGGTCGCGCTGATCGAGTACTTCGCACCGGCCTTGTACGAGAGGAGGAAGCTGGCGAAGAACATGATGACAAAGTAGATTAGCAGCGGAAGCGCGATGCGAAGCACGTCGAACGGAATTTCAACGATCAGGTTCCCCTTGAGGCTGAACATGACGACGATCGTGAAAAGCAGCGCGACGAGCGTGATGGGACTGATTCTCGGGATGAACCGCTCGTGGTACCACGTCTTGCCCTTGGCCTTGACCAGTACAAGCCGGGTGAGCATGCCTGCCAAAAACGGGATGCCGAGGTAAATGAACACGCTCTCGCCAATCTGACCAATGCTGATATCCACGGCGTGACCACTCATTCCGAATAACGGAGGCAGCACGGTGATGAAAAACCACGCGTAAATGCTGTAGAAGAACACCTGGAAAATACTGTTGAACGCCACCAGACCCGCGCAGTACTCGGTGTCGCCTTTTGCAAGGTCGTTCCACACGATCACCATGGCGATGCAGCGCGCGAGGCCGATCATGATCAGGCCCACCATGTATTCCGGCTTGTCGCGCAGGAACACAATCGCGAGGATAAACATGAGGGTCGGCCCAATCACCCAGTTCTGAAACAGCGAGAGGCCCAGGACCTTCACGTCGCGGAAGACGTCGCCCAGTTCCTCGTAGCGGACTTTCGCGAGCGGCGGATACATCATGAGAATCAGACCGGCTGCAATGGGGATGTTCGTCGTGCCCGCCTGGAAGCGATGAATGAATCCCTCGACGCCGGGCAGGAAATGGCCCAACCCTACGCCGAGGGCCATCCCCAGGAAGATCCAGAGGGTCAGGTAACGGTCCAAAAACGAAAGTCTCTTAGATACGCCGGATTCCATATGCCGGTTGCCTCTACGCGTCTTGGCGCGGCTTGACGCCTGTGATTTCCAGGCTTGTTACGAAGTCCGCGGGACTGGCGTCCGGCGGCAGGTGCGCCAACACCTGGCGATACAACGGGTCGTTCAGATTCATCATGGCCTTGATGTAGTCTGGCTTGCGGGTCAGTCGCAGCTCCGCCAGTCCGGCCGCGCGTGCCATGCGCTCCGTCTCTTCTATGAGCACCGCGCCCGCGATGCAGCCCACCAGTGCCTCGGCCATATCCGCGACAACCAGGGGCAACGGCCGCAACAGCGCGAGATCGGAGACGGCCGCCCTTCCCCCGGGTTTCAGTACGCGGACCATGTCCCGCCACACCTGCTCCTTGTCCGGCGATAGATTGATCACGCAATTCGAGATGATGACATCCACCGAGTTGTCCGCAACCGGCAGATGCTCAATTTCGCCCAGGCGGAATTCGACGTTGTTCAGTCCTGTTCGGTCCCGGTATGCGGCAATGTTTCCGCGTGACCGGGCCAGCATCTCGGGAGTCATGTCCACGCCGATGACCCTGCCCGTCGCGCCGACTTTCCGGCCCGCGATAAACACGTCAAAGCCCGCACCACTGCCGAGGTCCAGCACAACCTCGCCGGGTTTCAGCCCGGCCAGGGCCGTCGGATTGCCGCAGGACAGGCCCAGGTTTGCGCCGTCTGGGAGCGCGGCCAGTTCCGCCGCGGTATAACCAACGCCTTCCGCGATGTCGCGCGCGGCGCCGCCGCCGCAACAGGATTTTTGCGGACCGCAACAGGATCCGCCTTCGCGCGCTATTGCGCCGTAACCTTCGCGTACCTGTTGCCGGACTCGTTCCGAATCCCTTTCAAGTTGTCCCATGTGACCTATCCTTTCTTCTTAAACTCATGTGGTGATTCCCGCAGCAGACTCTCAGGAAGCGACTCCACAAATTGCCGAATCTGGTCACGTACGCGTCGATAATGGCTCAGTGCTTCTTCCTCAGTCTTGGCCTCGCGTGCGAGGCGTGGCGGGTCGTCGAAACCCACATGCACGACTTTGGCGCGTCCCGGGAAGATTGGGCACGACTCATGAGCGTGTGCGCAAACGGTAACAACGTAGTCGAATTCGATGTCCGTCAATTCGTCCACACGCTTGGACCGCTGGCCTGAAATGTCTACGCCGGCCTCAGACATAGCCTTGACGGCGTTTGGATTCAGGCCGTGTGTCTCGATACCCGCCGAATACGCTTCAATCGCCTCGTCCTTCAGATGCCGCGCCCAGCCCTCGGCCATCTGGCTGCGGCATGAGTTGCCCGTGCAGAGGAAAAGGACCTTTAGTTTGCCGGGGCCGCTCATTCGGCATCTCCGTTTGTTGTTACATTCGCCAAGAAAGCGCCCACCTCCTCTTCGACGTAGCTCGCGAACGATGGCGGTTCTTGAATCAGATCCCAAGTTCTTTCGAGCACCTTCCATTTGACAATTCGAGCGCCTACCACGTGCGCCAGCACCAGACCGGGATGGGAAAGCGCGAATTCCTTAAAGAAATGGGCGTTTTCCGGCTGTTCATAGTCCAGCGCCTGCCACTGAAGGCGCCCCGCGTCCATGTGTTCAGAAAACGTTGCCTTAACTATCTCGCTTGCTTCCCGCTCGATGGACAAGCACGTCTCGCAGCGGACCGTGCCGTGCAGGTAATACACGATGATTCGCTGCACGGGTTCGGATGGTGCAATAGGCCCTGAGCCGCAACCAGCGGCCACAAATACAATCGAAAAGACTACTGCGCTTTGAATTAACACATTGGAGGCGGTTCTATATGCCATCGCTGAACCTTTCCGCGGATGATGTCACCTGGCAATTCTTGCTGCCGCTTCCGCGACACGTACACCGAGTTTACGCGCGGATTCGATGCCAAGCTCGTCCTTCATGATGTCGTCCTCAAAACCATTCCAGAGGGTAGCGCCCTGATGTGCGCGGGGCTTTCCGCCGACTATCATCACTTCATGGCAGAGCATCGCAGCCTGTATCTGTTCGATCACCAGTTCCTGACCGCCGTTCCGGTACGCGCCAACGGATAGCACGCCGACGGGCACGTTTGCCAAGAGGAGTGTGGGTTCACGCAGTATGGCAAGACGTTCAAGAAAGGCTTTACAGAGGGAACTCATGGTGCGAAAATACGTCGGCGAGCCGATGATCAATCCGAAGAGGTTGGGGGCTCGCAACACCGGCAAGAGCGATTCGAAATCGTCTTCGACGCCGGTACCGCCGGAGGAACTGCTGCCATCTGAGCCGCCAATCGTGAGTTCTCCCAAATCGAGCAGCGCCGTTTCAATGCGCGAATTGGCGGCGCTGGCCGCGTCGAGCGACTCTTTCACAGCCGTTGCAGTGGTCATTCCCTTGCGGGGGCTGCACGATACGCCCACCACAAGAAGCTTCTGCGTGGAATCGGCATTGGCCTCGCCGGCCATTGCGCCTTGTTCAAGCAATCCCGACGCCGCCGTAACGCCGGCGGCCCGCAACATGGTACGGCGCGTGAAATACTCTTGCATGACTTGTCTCCTATCGTTCCGTATCGCGGCCTGTTCCCGTCAATTACGTATTTCGCGATGGCACATCATGCCGTGTAGACCATCCAAAGACCGCCCAGCAGGACCAGCGCACCGCATGCCTTCTTCACGACGCTGGTTCCCCGCGAGTCCTCATTCCAGTTCATGAATCGCTGCACCAACTCGGTCGACGTGCCTGCCACGACAATGACTGAACAGTGGCCGATGCCGTACGCCAGGAGCAGCAGCACGCCATAGCCGAGATTGGTTGCGGCAAGTTTGAAAGTGACACCAAGCATCGGCGCGATATAGGCGAAAGTACACGGACCGAGCGCCACGCCGAATACCAAGCCTAGAATCAGCGCGGCGAGCGCGCCCTTGCGCTTCATGCCCACTTGGCCGGGGCCGGTCCAAGGTATCGGAATTACGTCGAGGAGGTGCAAACCGACAACGAAGAAAATCACCGCCACAAAGTAATTGCCATAGCGCCCCACGTCGCCCATCATGCGTCCCGCTGCCGCGGTGATTACGCCAATAAGGGCGATGGTAAGCAGGATGCCGAATGCAAATAGAAACGAGATGAAGAACGCGCGGCGCGTGCTGATGCGGCCCTGCTCATCGATAAAGCCGACAATTAGTGGAATACTGGCCAGGTGGCACGGGCTAAGCACGATACTCAGAACGCCCCACAGAAACGAGGCCAGAAACGCGATGGCAGTGCTGCCCTCGACCGCATGCGTCAGAGTGGTGAAGAGCGTGTTCATGATTTGGTGCATGCGCCGGAGCGATTGCGATTACGAACACGAGCATGGCACATGTCAATCAGCCTTCCGTGAGATGTCGATGCCGAGTTCTTTCCACTTTGCGAGAATCTCCTCTTTCGAGAAGAAACCCTGATGCCGAAAGAGTTCCTTGCCGTTCGAATCGAGGAATATCTGCGTCGGAATCAGTTGGATATTGAAAGGCTCGGCGGCTTCCGGCCTCTTCCACACGTCGATAAACTCGACCGCGAAAACGCCCGCGTAGTCTCTCTTCAGTTCTTCGAGTATAGGCGCCATCGCCTTGCAGGGAATGCATTTGTCCGCGCCGAGGTCGACCAGGCGGGGTAGCGCGGACGCCGCTTCTGGGCGCTCGCTGACCGCGGTCTGCGACGCCGGGTCGGACAGCGCTTTCAGGGTGGTCCCGGCGGTCACCTGAATCGTATCGTCCTTCGCGGGCTGCCTCTTGGCATATACCGCAGCGCCCACAGCGACCGCAAGTACCAGGACGATCCCAACTTTCATCGCAGGACCGCTCCCGGACGAATTCGATGCGTCTGTCTCCTTGCCTGACATGATATGTCTCCTAGACCGGCCACGAAATGATTGAAGTTCAAGATGCTGTATTTGGGGTCCTGGCCGCGCAGTGTTTTGCGAGAATCTCGGCGGCCGCGGCCGCCACCGTGCCGATGTGGTCTTCATCCACGGCCGTCTTGCCTTTTTCCATGCCGAGGTCCGCCAGTTGCACATAGGCGAAGTTCGAAAATCCCGCTTGCTCGAGACAGTGCTTGACACAAGCGGTTGGGCATCCGTCCAAGGCCAGGATGGCGGACGCAGCTTCCGTACTCTTCATAATGCCGCTTATGCGACCGCCGATACCGGCCAAGCAAAACATTTTTGCCAGGCCGTCACGCGTGAGCTTGCGCGCTGCTTGATCGGTCACCGCGCCTACGTCCGCCGCGCCCGAGCACGAAAAAACGAGCTTGGGCGCCGCACTGCACGCACACGTTCTTTCCATAGACATCATATTCCTTTCTTGTGAGGTCCCGTACGGCTCAGCCCAACATCCTCTTGACTTCCTCGACAGATGGTACCTTCCCCACGACCTTGACCTCGCCGTCGACGACAAGCGCAGGCGTGCTCATGACGCCGAATTCGAGTATCTTGTCTATTGCAGCCACCTTCTCGATTTCGTACTCGATGTTCAGCGCCTGCGCCGCCTGTTCCGCCGTCTTGGCAAGCAGTTGGCACTTCGGGCAGCCGGGGCCCAGTACTTGCAGCTTTTTCATGTTGTCCTCCTTCTTGTTCCATCCTGGTGTGCGGCGACGCGCACTCAGGCTATTGCTCCATAGATCATTCCGGTAGCCGTTGCCATGACCACGGTGATCACGACAAAGGTCAGTGTCTTTTTCGTGCCGAGCACCTGCCGGATGACGAGTATGCTCGGCAGACTCAGCGCCGGGCCCGCGAGCAGCAGCGCCAGCATCGGGCCCTGGTGCATGCCGAGTTTGCCCAGCGCTTCGCAGATGGGAACCTCGGTCAACGTGGCGAAGTACCAGAACGCGCCCACCACGCTGGCCACGAGGTTGGACGAGAGCGAGTTGTCGCCCACGAGCCCCGCCACGTAGCGCTCAGGCAGCAGCGCGCCGACAAAGCCGACGACGAACACGCCGCCGAACAGCAGCGGCACCAGCATTTTCGCGAAGTCCCAGGTGTTGTGCATCCACTGCAGGGTTTCTTCGCGGCTGGACCACCGCCACGTCATCAGCGCGACGAGCGCGCCCATTAGACCGGCCAGATACCACCGCACATGGTAGATGGTGAGCACCCAGGATTGGACCTCTTCGATCCCGGCGATGTCCGTCTTGGCGAGCGTTACCTTCGCGCCGCTGGCCTGCCCGTTCCAGTCTTCTTCCAACTGGAACATGACTTCGTCTTTCATTTCCTGGAGTTGCACCGCGGCGAAGCGGCCGCCGTCGCTTGTGCTCACGACCACATTGTTGGGGTTGAACCAGTCGCTGAACACCAGGAACGCCAGCATGCACGCGAACAGGGCCGCGGTCTTCCACATGGGTCGCGCCGGACCCGTCACAGCGGGGGTCTGCACGAAGCGCTGGGCGCGTTCGCCCTCGCCGCGGCGGAAGATGCCTGCCATGAGCAGGCCCACGAGAACGGCGAACACCACCGCCCCAATCGCGCGCGCGACGCCCAAGTTAACGCCAAGCACGCGCGCCGTAAGGAAGATGGCGAGGACATTAATCGCGGGGCCGGAATACAGGAACGCCGTGGCCGGGCCAAGCCCCGCGCCGATGCGGTAGATGCCCGCGAACATGGGGAGGACGCTGCACGAACATACGGCCAGCACCGTGCCCGATACGGAAGCCACGCCGTACGCCGCGACCTTGTTCGAGTTCGGGCCCATGTAGCGCAACACTGTCTCCTGCGACAGAAACGTGATGATGCCGCCCGCGATGAAGAGCGCGGGAATCACGCAGGCGAGCGTGTGGTTGCGGGCGTACCACTGCAGCAGCTTGAACGCCTCCAGGATGGCTTCGCGGATTTTCGGGTCGGACAATGGCAAGGAGTAAGCGACGATGAACACGCCTGCCATGGCGGCGAAAATCTTCAGTTCTTTTCGGTTTTCCATGCGATGTACTCCCAGCTACAGGCCGGCGGGACGCCGTATCCGCAGGCCGTTAACCGCTATTTGGCAAAATATGCAATAGTGGAGTAAGAAAATACGCTTACTCCTCGACCGCGGCCAACTGCGCCTCCACGTTGCATTTCAACACGCTTTCAACGCACGGGAACAGATTCAACACGCACGGGACCTTCAGGTGGTAGAATACCTGGAGGCCGCGTTTTTCGTCTTCCACCACGCCGGCGGATTTCAACACGGACAAGTGCCGCGAGACCGTCGACATGTCCAGTTCCAGCAGGTCCGTTAGCTCGCAGACGCAACGCTCGCCTTTGCCCAGTTCCTCGACCATGCAGAGGCGTGCAGGATGGCCGAGGGCCTTGAAGACTCGGGCCCTGGCCTGACAACGCGTGAACGTTTTTGTTTTCATGGGCGCGAAACCTTTACTAATTGGCAGTTTAACAAAATAACGCGCAAAAATCAAGCGCGCATGTGCCGGAAAGGGAAGCGGTCACCGTGCCCGCCGCCGTCCAAGTGCCCGCGTTCGCCCGCGCCGCCTCAGCGACACCGCCTCAGTGATATGTTTGCTCCCATTGCGCTGCACGGCTATGATAGCGCGCCACGCGGGTTAAGACGTAAGGAAGGGCGCAAAAACGAGCGAGAACGAGAGGGAAAGCCGTGATGAAAGCGATGCACTCGCCCATACGTGACGTTGTTTGTTGCAGTATACTACTCTGCCTGGCTCTTCCGGGCGGCGCAGAGGAGGAACGCGCGGTGAAGCCAGTTCCGGTCCGGTTTTCGGTGGAGGCATTCGAGGCGCGCGTTCGCGAAGCGGGCGGACGGGCGGATTTCGTGTTCGAGGATGACCGCCCCTTCGCGCAGTGCCATGCGTCGACGGTCGTACAGGCGCCCAACGGGGATTTGCTGTGCGCGTGGTTTGGCGGCACGGAAGAAAGCGATCCGGACGTGGTCATCTGGCGCGCGCGCTTTTCTCAAGGCGCATGGTCGAAGCCGGAACGCGCGGCGAAGGTGAATGAGACGGCGCACTGGAACCCCGTCCTGTTCCGGGACCAGGAAGGCGTGGTCTACCTGTTTTTCAAGGTCGGGCCGGATACGGACTACTGGCAGACCTATTGGATGCGCTCGGAAGACAGCGGGGCGACGTGGTCGGCCCCGGTGGAACTGGTCGCCGGCGATAAGGGCGGCCGCGGGCCGGTGAAGAACAAGCCGGTCATCCTGTCCGATGGCGCTTGGCTGGCGCCGGCCTCGATTGAATACGAAGGCTGGCAGCCATTTGCGGACCGTTCCGCGGACCGCGGCGTCACCTGGGAGCGGAGCGCCAGTTTCGTGATAGACAAAACGGAGAAATTGCTGCGCGGGCCGGGAGCGATCCAGCCAACGTTCTGGGAGTCGCCCCCGGGCAAGGTGCATGCTTTGCTGCGCAGCGGCTGGGGACGAATATGGCGCGCGGATTCGGAAGACCACGGGAAGACATGGTCCCCGGTGCGGGCGACGGAACTGCCGAACAACAACAGCGGCCTGGATGTCCTGCTGATTGAGGATGGCCGACTGCTGCTGGTCTACAACCCCGTGGGCATGAACTGGGGTCCGCGGACACCACTGACGCTGGCGGTGTCGACGAATAACGGGGACGCGTTCGAGAACGTGGCCCATCTCGAAGACGACCCGGACTTGGACACCGAGTATTCCTACCCGGCGATTGTCCGGACGGATAAGGGAGTGGCTATTTCGTATACGTGGAACCGGCGACGGGTCCGGGCGTGGCAGATTCCGCTTGAGGCGCTGTGACCGGGACCGGTAACGATTGGGTTATGGGGTGACGGGCGCGCGCGCGGAATCAGCCGTGACCTCAGGAATTCGGCACGTACAATTGTTGAAAGGCGGCGCAGGTGAGCGTTGCGTCGCCAAGCGAGATCTGGGCGCCGGGGCCGATGGGCTGGGGCGCGAGCCATGCGGCGGGCACGCCGTCGACGCATACGGGCGCGTGCTCGGCCCAGGGGCACATAAAGAAGTATGCGTCCATGTGCAGCAGACAGGCATGCAAAGGGAGCACCCCCGGGCCCTGCACGTGGATGCATGCGTCTTGTGACGCGCCCAGACTCACCCAGCCGGGTGCGGCCACGTAGGCCTCGACCCCCGGGCAATTGGCCGCCTGTTCCCCGCCGGGCGCAAGGGAATACCGTCTTGTGAGCGCGTAACCGCCGTATTCGCCGCACCATTCGGGGACCCGGTTCCGGTGTGGCGCGTGCGTGTCAAGGCACTGCCGTATGGCGCGCCACGCCGCGTCAAGACCATGGAATCTGGGCGCGCGCGCCGTGTAATTCAGGCCGATATGCTCGCGAATCTCGATGCCTTCGCCGCGCCGGAGCCGATGAACCGCCCCGGGCTTGAGCACCCGGTCCGTAGAAAGAAGATAGGTGGGGTTCGTGTCCGCGAGCACCTCCAGCGCAAGGTCTTCGCGGTCCAGAGTGACCCGCCATTGCAGCCGACTTACCTGCGGCAGGTTTCCAGACATCATGTCCGCGATATGGTATAGCCGGATATCGACGAGGCCGGGCTTCCTTCCGAAGGCCAGGCCGTCCTTGGCGATAATGCAGAAGTGGTGCGGCACGCCGCCGACCAATTGCGTCAGACAAGTGCGCTCCGCCGGAGCCGCGGCAGGGGCCATTGGGCGCGGCACCGCTCTTGCGGCGTGTAATTCGACGGGCCGGAAGTCGGGCCCGCGGGAGGCCACCATGTCCCGGATGAATTCTGTTGCGCCGTCGGGCTTCTCGAAGCCCCTGTCGGGGATGTTCAGGTCGTCGAAGACGACGTTGTGCCCGGAAATGGTGAGCTGGTAGACGATCTGCTGGCGGGTCGCATTCTGGGGGAGTATGACGATATTGTAGGCGCCGGTGAGGTGATGCGCGGCGCCACCGGCGTCGTATTGGAGTTCGAAGGTCAGGGAGCATTCGCCTTTGCCGCAACTGGCGGAGGGTTCGAGGTATCGGTCGATCACGACGTGCTCGCCGGGCGGCAGCGTGGGTTGCCAGAGCTGATGCGGCCCTTTGGGCAATTCCGCGCCGTCGAGAAGTGCGCGGAAAACGAGATTGCGCAATTCCTCGCGGGCGGTGGCGTGCAGCCGGAATTCGACGCGAGTCCGGACATTTTCCATGAAAAAGGGGACATGGTTGATCGTGAGATGGAGGGGAATGTCCTTGCCGCAGTAGGGACACTCGCCGTAAGGCTCTGGAAGCGCTTTCGGAGGCCAGCAGTGAGGACAGAAGGCCCGGGCTTCCGAGGTGGGCGTCATCACGGCGCCCGACGGCGGGGAATCGCTGCATTCCGGCACGGCGTCCGGAACGGCGCCCCCTTCGTAGGTCATGCGCAGGGGCAGGAAACGAAACCCGGCAGTCCGCTTCAGTCCCCGGATAAAATCAAGGCGGGGGTCGGTCGCGTGCGCTTCGCCATAGAGGACCGCGGGCGTAGATTCCCCGCCGGGGAAATCCACGCCGTCCAGATCGCAGACCCTCTCGGCCAGGGGGTCGTAGATATGCAGCCTGTCCGTGCCGGGCGGGTCCATGACGATCTTGGACTCGCCCACGAGCACCGCGTGCCGTCTTTCCGTGTGGAACGCCACGGCGACGCGGAGGATGTGTTCGCCCGGTTGGACTTCTTCCGCCGAAAGCGCCACCTTCCGGTCTGCCAGCCTGATATTGCCGGCGCCGGGCGTCAGGACCTGTCCCGCGGGATCGACGCAGACCCCGCGTCCCTCGACTAAACGAGACCCTACGAATGCCTGAAAAGAATCGACGGTAAGGGGGCGGTCCGAAACGTTGATCAGCCGGAACTCGACGAAGGTGGGCACGCCCACGATGAACTGGGCCACGGCGTTGATCTCGACATACAAAGGTGTTTCGGCACCCGTCGATTCACACAGCGGCCGGTATTCGCCGATGGGGTTTCCACATTGCGGGCACCACGCCTTCACGGCCTCCATACCTGGCAGTCTCCCTTCGGGCGGCCGTTACCGGCCCGTGATATTCATGCCGCAGTGAGGGCAAATGGCGTACTCGACCGGCACGGGTTTCTGGCACTTGGGGCAGGGCGCGGTCTGTTGCGCGCCGCCCACGGCCGCCGGCCCGCCCGAGCCCGCGAAAATGATGCTTGGCTGCTGGGCACCGCGCGTGAACTTGTCGACCATGCCCTCCGCAAGCGCGGCGAGGCGGTCCTGCCCCTTTTCCAGCGCCGCAATGAGCTTGTCTTTTTCTTCGCTGCGCGCCTTCGCATCCACGGCGGCGGTGCGTTCGTCGCTCGTATGGCGGGCAGTCTCCGCATCGGCCTTGATGCGCGTCTTATCCAGCTTGTATTGAAGAATGATCTTCAGATTCTCTTGTTCAAGCCGGTTCTCTTCCATCTGGAGCCGGTGTTCGGCTTCCTTGAGCGACTGAAGATGGGCTTCATAGGCCATCTTGCGCCGGAGCGTTTCGTCTTCCGAGACCTGTTCGAGTTCGAAGCGCTTTCTGTCGGCCTCAAGCTTCTGTATTTGCGCTTCGGCGAGGGCGCGGGCCTCGGCGATGATGTACTGGTTCCGTTCGAGCGACGCGGCGCGCGCCTTGGCGAGTTCATGTTCGTGCTGCAACCTGTCGTATTCGCGGCGGTACTCGTCCTCGCTTTGCGTGTGCCGGATGCGCGCGATCAGGCTGGTCATATCGAGTTCGTTTTGATGCGCGACGACGACCTTCTTGAGTTCCCGGTCGCGTTCCTCGCGTTCGCGTCGCACCCGTTCGTCGAGGTCGTCGACCTCCAGTTTACGCAGGCGCGCGCGCAACTCTTGTTCGTGACGGGCGTGAGCGACAGCTTCCTCGAGTTCCGTGTCGCGCAAGACCTGCTTCACACCGTATTGCTTGTTAAGTTCGGCGATCTCGTCGGAAAGTTCGCGGTCGCGCCTCGAAGTGTCGAGTCTGCCCCGGGCCGCCAATTCGTCTGTGCGCCGGCGGATGGCGGCGCGTTCGGCGAGCATGTCGGCGGCGAAATTGCCCATGTAGACCTCGCCGCGCGCCTGCATAATCGTCTCGTACTGGTCGCCTCCGAACGACACGAAATTGAGCTGCACGAGGTTGAGGCCGAAACGCTGGAGGGTCAGCGCCATTGCCCCGCGGATGCCTTCCTCGAACTGGTCGCGCCAGGCGAGATTGCCGTACATGTCCTGTAGTGCGTGGCTGCTGGTAAGCGCGCGCACCACGTCCTGCAATTCAAATGCGAGCGCCTCCTCCAACATCGAAACCGTAACGCGGCGGCGGTGTCCCGAGAAGAAATGGCGAATGAACGACGCATATTCGTCCTGGTTCACCTGGAACACGATCTGCAGCGTCAGGTCCAGTTCCGCGCCGTTCCGGTCGCGCAGGCCGCGGACAGTCGGGCGCAGCAGGACGTCGCCCGCGCTGACCAGATGAAGGGACATGGGCGCCATGCGAACGAGCGTTTCCAGAGTCTGCGCGCCTTCGTCGACCCGGTCCAGGATCCGGCCGTTCTGTTCGATTACTCCGAAGGTGCCGGGCTCGACCGTGACCCGCCGCGCGAGCCAGGAGCGGTCGATATCTTCAGGATAGACGCGCACCGCGAATTCCTCTTCCGCGCGTACCCAGCGGTTACCCGAAACGCGCGGCGCGGCCGTCGCGGCAATGTCGGCCCCGCAATTCCAGCAGAAGCGGCTGTTGCGCCCGACCTGTTTGTGACAGTCCCCGCACACGGTTGTGCTGTTGGGACCGGCCCAGCCGCACTTCGCGCAGAAGTTTGTCCGGGTCGGGATGCGCGCTTTGCAGTCCGGGTTTTCACATAGTGTAGAAAAGATCCCCATGATACGCTTACCTCCCGTGGGTGGGGCGGATGTCCCCTCGAGGCTTCCTGCGTGCCGTTCCTGGAAACCCGTGGCACATCGCCGCTTCCCTTCCTTGTGACAGTATGTTCACAGTCGAGGACACAGTTCAACCAGGAAGGAGCAAGAAGCGGGCCAAGACTTGGCGGGGAATGCTGAACGACGGATTGAGACCCCCATGTCCGGGCCGGTACAGTGGGACCGCCATAATCCGACCCCGGCCTTGGCAATATCACGTTTGGATATTTCGGAACGTTGCGCTAGAATGGCGACAGCGGACAGAACGGCCGGGCAGGCTCGAGGCAGCCGCCGGACAGAGACGGGAGGACGTAGCCGATGTCAAGAAGACATGGGGTAGCGCTTATGGTCGCCAGCATGTTGCTGTGCGGTTCGTACGCTTTCGGGGTCGAACCGGCCTATAACGGCCCCATGGGCAACCCGGAGGAACCGGCGTTGCGTCCCGTAAAGTGGTTCTGGCATGGGGCAAAGGCGCTGGTGCATCACACGTTTCACGGTTTCAACAAGGGCCGGGAACAGGGATTTTGCCCGGCGGTGCGCGGCACGGCGCGGGGCGCCGAACGTGGTGTCGTGCGCTTGAGCGAAAGCGTGTACAAGGGCGCCATCGGCGTGCGGGTGCCGGCAAAAGGCAGCTTTCGCCAGATTGGTCATTGGAATGAAGTGCTGGAGGCGGAGTTCAAGCTCCACCGGGAAGATGACGCCACGGCCAACGTAGACCCGGCGGATGCTTCGATTCATCCCCCCGTGGAAGCGGGCGAATCGCCTTCCGGCGGCGAGCTGGAGCGGGAACCGGTGCAGCCTGCTGCCCGGCCCACCGAATCCAGAGTGGAACACGCCCGACGCGCCTACTTGGGTGAGCGGGCGCGGGTCAATGAGCCGCGGCCGGGACGCGGCAATCTGCTCCGTCTTGCCAGGTGAGTGACCGGTTGCGCAATACGGTCCGCCGATAAGCCTTGTCATGGGACAGGGTCTCAGGGTGCGTTTACGGTTACGCAATTGCGAAGGGCATCAAGCGTTTTTGGCCCGATTCCTCTAATCTCCAGCAAATCTTCCACGCGTGTGAAAGGGGTCTGGTTCCGGTAGGCGATGATCTTGTCGGCAGTAACGGGACCGATACTGGGAAGCGCCTCGAGCTGTTCGCGTGTGGCCGTGTTGAGGTCCACCAGGCCCGGATTCCCAGGGGGCGTATGCTGTTCGGCTGACGCAGGGCCGGATGCGGGGGGCGCGCTGGTGAACCCGCCCCGCCAGCCTGACACGGTGTATGCTGGAGGATTCAGCTCTGCTGCCGTTGGTTCCGGTTGATTTACCGCCACGCCGTCCACAAGCGCGATACGTGGAAACTTCGGGACGATGAGTGGCGCGCCGTCGATGAGCCTGGCGGCGCGATTGATGTCGCTCAGGTCTGCGTCTTCCGTGGGGCCGCCTGCGGCGTCAATCAAGTCCTCGACGCGCGCATCGGCCGCCAGGTCGAATACGCCCGGATGCTTCACCGCGCCCTTTACCTCTGCCACGATGACGCCGGTTTGCGGATGGGGTGGCGGCGGAAACGGCGTTTCCGCCATCGGCGGAAGCATAGAGGCAACCGGGCTTACAGGTTGGTCAGCTTCAACCCGCGCCGGGCTGTTTTCTTGGGGCGGTATCTGGACAAGCTCCTTATCCTTGTCGTGACGCGCGTGGATGAACAGCACTACCGCGCCGGCCAGAACAGCGGCCGCAAGACTTCCGAGTATGAGTTGTTCCTTCCAGGTCAGGAAACGGCTTACCATGAATGACCTGTCCGTTTAGCGGGGTTCCGGCGGGACGGGTGTTCGGGATGGGAGCGCGCGCGACCGCGTGAACAGAACGCGCCGAATGATCGCATCAAGCTCATGCATAACCACTGGTTTCGTAACGATCTCCTGGATCCCTGCCCTAGCCGCCTTTTGTTCCGTGAGATTCTCACCATAACCCGTGAAGAGTATCACGGGAATATCGCTTCCAAGCCGGCGCAATTCCATGACCAGTTCGTCGCCGCTCATTTTGGGCATAACCTGGTCCGTGATCAATAGGTCGAATCCGCTTTCGTCAGATTGAAACTGTTCGAGAGCACGGCTGGCGGACTCGGCGGCGACCACTTCATAACCCAGCCGCTCAAGGGCCGCCTTGCCGAAACGCCGGACAGCGTCCTCGTCGTCCACGAACAAGATGCGTCCCTGCCCGCGCGACGTTGCCTTGCACGGGCGCTCGCTCTCGAGGACCGTGCTGACAACACGCGGCAGGTAGGTATTGAACGTAGCACCGTGACCCGGTGCACTCTCGGCCATAACGGCGCCGCCGTGGCTGGTGACAATGCCGTGTACGACTGAAAGCCCCATTCCGGTGCCTTCGCCAGGCCCCTTGGTTGTAAAGAAGGGGTCGAACACGCGCTTGAGAATATCGGGTGCCATGCCGTGGCCGGTATCGGATACGCTGAGCCGGACATAAGGGCCGGGGTGGAGTTTTGGGTGCGTTGCCGCGAGCCGCTCGTCCACATCAACGTCTTGCAGGGTCACGATGATACGGCCGCCCTGGTCGCGCATGGCCTGCGCGCTGTTCGTGATAAAATTCATGATCACCTGGTGCATCTGCGCGGCGTTGGCGGCGACCACGCCGGAATGCACATCGACATTGTCCATAATCTCGATGGTCGCGGGCAGCGTTGCCCGCGCCAGTTTCATGGCCTCCCGCACAATGACGTGCAGATAGAGGGGAATCCGCTCTTCGCTGCCTTGCCGGCTGAATGCGAGAATCTGCTTGACAAGGTCCTTTGCGCGATGCGCGGCCTGCAACGCTTCGCTCAGGTCGCTGTGAGTTTCTGAATCCGGATGCAGGTCCTGGAGGGCCATGTCGGTGAGCCCGATAATAGCGGCGAGAATATTATTGAAATCGTGAGCAATGCCGCCGGCAAGCACACCGAGGCTTTCGAGACGCTGCGAGTGTTGCGCTTCGAGTTCGAAGCGCCTGCGCTGCCTTTCGGCCAGGGTGCGTGCGGTAATGTCGCGCAATGCGCCCAACACGCGATATGCGCGCCCGTTTTCGCCGGGCAGAGCCAGCCCTTCATCTTCAAAATACCGGTACGCGCCGGACTTGTGCAGAAAGCGGTATTCGGCATGATAGGCGCCCACGTTGGCAACCGCCGTTCGGATACTCGCATTGACCCGGTCGCGATCCTCGGGATGAATCAAGGAGAGCAGGCGCTGGAAATCGACGCCTTCCACTTCCTCCCGCGTATAACCCGTGACACGCGAAATCGGGCCAATCCAGCGGATGCCGCCCGTTTCGATGTGATAGTCGTAGAGAATTTGTCCGGTGCGGTCCGCGACGATTTCGTAACTGCTGCTTCCATCCGGGGACGTGCGCACGGCTTCGATACGCGAGTGCGGCGGCCGCGCAATGGCCAAGGCCACAAAACGGTCCTTTGACGCAAGCGACCGGACGGTCAGTTCAATGGGCAGGGTTTGGCCTGTCTTGCTGACGAGTACCGTCTCAAAAAAGACCTGTTGATGCTTCACCAGGCTTTCCATGCGCACCACAGCGGCTTCGGCCCGTTCAGGATGGACAAGGTCCATGATGCTCATGCCAAGCAGGTTTTCGGCATCGTAGCCCAGTACTCTGCAGGTTTCGTCGTTGACTTCAATAATCCGGCCGGGAACAAGGTCTTTCCTGGAAATTTCGAATGCGACGACCAGGTCGCCCGTTGTGTTGAAAATGGTCCGGTATCTTTCCTCGCTTTCGCGCAGAGCCACGCTGCGTTCCGAAGCAAGCGTTGCGAGGCGTTTGTTGGCGGTGCGCAGTTCTTCCGTCTGCTCCCGAAGCTGCAGAATCGCCTTCAGGCGGTCTGCCAGAATGACATCGGGGAGGTCCGCGGACATGACTTGGTCGCCCGTCTCCAGGTACTGTTGGTCCGAGGCTTCCAGGTTCACGCCGTTGGCCAGCAGCAAGAGTACGGGAAAGGGGTCGTCGAAGAAGTGCTCGCGAAGGGACTTAACGGAATTCAGAGACTTTTTCCCCGTTTGGGAAACACCGACCACGGCCGCGCTTGGAATCCTGCCTTTCAGGAGCCGAAGCGCGGCCTCGACGGACGGCGCCGTCACGGGGCGGGTTTCCGCAAGGCAGGTCTCGATAAGGCTTGCCACGCGGCGCCGTGCCGACGTCACGCCGTCCAAGACCAAGACTACCGGTTGGCTCATGCCCTAGAATCCCGAAATTGCCTTGAAAATCACCAGGAGGTCGGCCTTCTCCCTAGTATGCGGGTCATGGCGCGAAGGTGTCAAGCAGGACCTGCTTCATGCTTGAGGCTCTTCCCCGGCCCTGCGGGAATTCGGGCAGGAATATTCGGGAATAACAGAGCGAAAACGGGCGTTTTTACGTGCGACTGTCTGTTCCGGTCACATCAGGGCAAAGACGCGCGTTCCCCTGCGCGGAACCACCGAAAGGAACCTCTTATGCCGCCGCTTTATGACCCCGAACAGGTTCGGCCCATGTGGGAGGAACTTGCCCGCGTCGGGATTACCCCCGTAACGACGCCCGGAGGCGTAGACGAGGCTATCGGGAACAATGAGGGGACTGTGTTGTGCGTCATCAACTCCGTATGCGGCTGCGCGGCGGGGAATGCGCGGCCCGGTGTCTGCCTTGCGCTGCAGAGTGACGTGATTCCCGACGTCATGATCACGGTATTTGCAGGAATGGACACCGAGGCGACGGCGCGTGCCCGCTCGTATATGCCGGATGTCGCCCCTTCTTCTCCCTGTATTGCGCTTTTCAAGAACGGCAAACCATTGCGGGTATTTGAGCGGCGGCACATCGAGGATATGACTGCCGTGGAAATAGCCAACCAGCTGCAGGCCGTGTTCCGTGAGCATTGCACCCGCCGGGGCCCGTCCGTTCCGCGTGAAGTCTATGAGGCCAATGAACCGGCCCGTGTATGCGGGAGCACCCTTTCTCCCTATACCGCGTGAGACGAGCCAAGGAACGCTTCCCGGACCGCCGGACCAAGGCGGCGGCCTTGCGTCAATTCGCCCGGGGTCGTCTTCGTGCCGGGAACGGGGTACTTCTCGTCCCGTTCACACTCGAAATTGGCCGTGCCCTGAAACGCGATATGTTTCAGGGCTTGTGCGGCTGCACTGGGGTCAAGCCGAGTTCGTAGAGGCGACGGATGACGCCACGGGGGTCGAATTTCCGGAAACGGTTGCTCTGGGTTCCGATGCCGTTTAACTGGAAGGCGGGCAATGAGGGCGGAGCTGCTGCGAGTCGAGACACGGGCGTGAGGCGCTGTTCCGCGGGAGTATGAAGGCGGCGTGGCCAGTAATTAAGGCTCCGGAAGGGATTCGGGCTGAACCGTGAGGGTCGCGGGATGCGGGAACACGGTTCTGGACTCCCGTGCGGGGCTTCGGCTATTCTTCCCTCCCTGCCGCGATGCGCATGATACAGTGGATGTTCACAAGGGATTTTCGGAATGAACAAACGGGAAGAGGTCATACTGTCCGGCATTCGTCCGACGGGGCGGTTGCACTACGGCAACTACTTCGGCGCCATAAAGCACTTCATACGGCTTCAGGAAGAAGGCAAGCGCTGCTATTATTTCATTGCGGACTATCACGCGCTGACCACAATCACGGAGCGCGAGGATTTCTATGGGCAGACCATCGAAATGCTGCGCACCTATGTTGCCTGCGGGCTCGATCCCGGGAAATCCGTCATTTACCGGCAGAGCGACCTTCCCTGCACCGCGGAACTGTGTCTCCTGCTTGGCATGATCACCAACATTGGTTTCCTGGAACGCGGCACGACATACAAGGATAAGATGGCGAGACTGCAAGAGGACCCAAAGTCGGAAGGCAATCCGCTTTCCTATGGACTTCTTGGATATCCCGTGCTCATGGCCGCGGACATTCTCATTGTCCGCGCGGACAAGGTGCCGGTGGGCGACGACCAGCGCCAGCACGTGGAGATGGCGTGCGACATTGCGGAGCGCTTCAATAGCCGTTTCGGCGATACGCTGCACGTGCCGCACCCGGTCGGGCGCGACGCCCTGCGCCTGCCGGGGCTCGACGGCGCATCGAAGATGGGCAAGAGCGAGCACAACACGTTGGACCTTCTGGACGACCCCGATACGGTGCTCAAGAAGATACGCGGCGTCGAGACGTCCACGGACCCCCTGCCGCTGGAGACGGAGAGCACAAATCCGGACGTGGTGGTGCCGCTGATGCCCGCCGGGGTGGGCGTGTTGTACCGTTTGCTGCACCTGCTCGCGCCGGAGGAGGTATACCTGGACTTCCTGGGCAAGTACCGGCGCAAGGAGAAGTTCTACGGAAAACTGAAGGGCGTGCTTGCCGAGTACGTGTCCCGTTTCAATGCGCCCATTATCGATCGATATAACGACCCCGGGAACAGCGAGGCGCACGTGTGCGAATTCCTGCGTGAGAACGCGGAACGGGTCACGCCGGTGGCGCTGGACACGGTCGAACGCTGCCGCGCGGCCATTGGCATTGGCCACAGTCTTTATCGGGCTTAAATGAAACGTGCGCTGCCAGCCCTGCTTGCAGGCGCCGTCTTCGCCGTCCTGCAGGCGTGCTCCCGTGAGACGCTGCCGCGGGGCGGCATCGTGTCGATGGGACCTAACATTACCGAGACGATTTTCGCGCTGGGCCAGGGAAACCGGGTCTCCGCGGTGGATTCGTTCACGGACTTTCCGCCGGAGGCAAGGGTATTGCCGCGCGTCGGCGGATATATCGATCCCAACCTCGAGCGCATCACGCTGATTCGGCCCGAATTGATCGTTCTCGCAGGACGCTTCCCCAAAGTGATGGAATTTGCCGAACCGCGCAAAATGCGCACGCTCGTGGTTGCGATGGATAGCCTCGCGACAATCGACGCGGGCATCGCGACGCTGGGCGTGGTGCTGGAGTGTACGCCCGCCGCGGACCGGCTGCGCGCGCAAATTGCGAATACGTTGGACGCCGTGCGCGCGGCGGCGGCGGGGCGCCCGCGCCCGCGAGTCCTGATTATTACGGGCCGTTCCACGCACGACCTGAACGACCTCGCGACCGCGGGCGGTGCGTCTTTCGTGTCGGAGATTGTCGCGTGTGCGGGCGGCGATAATATCTATGCGAACGTGGCCGCGCCATACTTTGAAGCTTCCAAGGAGTCGGTGGTCGCGGAAGCGCCCGAAGTCATTCTTGAGTTCCACGCGGGTGAAGGACTGAACGCGAGCGACAAGGCGGCCTTCGTCGCGGACTGGGACGCCATGCCGATACTACCCGCCGTGCAGGACAAACGCATATACTTGCTGGCGGAATCACATGCGTTGCGGCCGGGACCGCGGATAGGAGAGATCGCGCGGCGCATGGTGAAGCTTTTGCACCCCGAGGCCGAGTTGCCCGAATGAAACGGTGTCTTGCCGCCGAATCCGTCACCTTCGCCTATGAGCCGGGAACGCCCGTCCTGTGCGGCGTTACGGCAGCGGTGCGCAGTGGCGTCTTCACCGGCATCCTGGGGCCGAACGGGTCCGGCAAGAGCACGCTCTTGCGCCTGCTCTGCGGCCTGCTGAATCCGTCCGCCGGCAGAGTGACGCTGGACGGGCGGCCCCTGACCTCATTCTCCGCGGGCGAACGGGCGCGGTCTCTGGCGTATCTGCCGCAGGGTGTGCAGCCCGTGTTCTCCTTGAGTGCTTTCGAGGTCGTTTGCCTGGGCCGGTATCCGCATGCAGGCGCGCTGGGCGGCCTGCGCGCGCATGACCTTCGGGTAGCGCGCCGCTGCATGCGCGACACGGCCACGGAAGACCTCGGACGGCGCAGTTTCATGGAACTGTCCGGCGGCGAGCGGCAGCGCGTGCTTCTCGCGAGCATTCTTGCCCAGGAGCCCAGCCTGTTATTGCTCGATGAGCCCACCGCCGCCCTGGATATTCATCACGAGGCGGAGGTGTTCGCCCTGCTCGCGCGCCTCGCCCGAGAGGGGTACGGGATAGGCGTCGTAACCCATGACCTGAACCTCGCGGCGGGGTTCTGCAACGAATTCCTGCTGTTGTCGCGCGAACATGCGGTTGTTGCTTCCGGGTCCGCGGAGGCGGTCCTCGATGCGGACATTCTTACCACCGCGTACGGCTCTTCCATCCGTGTTGGGTTGAATCCGCTCACCGGCGCTCCGTTCGTTCACGCCGAACAGCCGGACACCGCTGCGTTTTCGATTCCCATCCCGGTTCCCTGCCCCTCACCTGGCGGACCCACCCGCGCCCGGGAAGACGCGCCATGAAACGGCGCCTCTCCGCCGTCTGGGTCTTGTCCGGCGCTGCCCTGCTCTGCCTGGCCGCCGCCGGCGCGAGTCTCAGCGTCGGTCCGGAACCCGTGACGCCGCTCGATCTCCTGCGCCAGTGGCGCGCGGGAGAGGCGTCCTCTGACGCGGAGTACATCCTGTTCAGCCTGCGCCTGCCGCGCACGCTGGTCGCGTTTCTGGCAGGCGCGGGTCTCGCGCTTGTGGGGTGCGCTTTCCAGGCGCTGTTGCGCAACCCGCTTGCCACGCCGTACACGCTTGGCCTTGCCGGAGCGGGCTCGTTTGGCGCCTACACCGCGCTCGTGCTGATCGATTTCGGGCGCTTGCCTTACGCACTGCTCGGCGTCCCGATGGTGCAGGCCTTCGCATTCCTGTTTGCCTCCGGGGATGTTCTGTTGATCTTTCTGGTCGCATCGCGGCGGGTCAGGCCGTCGCCGACGGTGCTGCTGCTCACGGGTGTCACGCTGGGCATCGTCGCCAATTCGGGCATCATGCTGACCCGCTACTTCGCCCGCCCTGAGCGCTTGATCGACATGGACCGCTGGCTCATGGGCGGCGTCGATGTGGTCGGCTATGGTTCCGCGGCCACGCTGGCCGCAGGCGTCCTCCCGGCGTGCCTGGTGCTGTTCGCGCAGGCCGGGAAGCTCGACCAGTTCGGTTTCAGCGAGGAAATGGCCGCGGGCCGGGGCGTCAATATCGCGCGCCTGCAAATTGTCGTGCTGCTGCTGGGGTCGCTGATCACTGGTGTCATCGTTTCAGAGGTCGGCCCCATAGGTTTTGTGGGGTTGGTTGTGCCGCACACCGTCCGCGCGTTTACCGGGTCGAGCCACCGCTTGCTCATGCCCGCGAGCCTGTTGAGCGGCGGCGCCTTTCTGTGCCTGTGTGACCTTGCCGCGCGCAAGGTGCCCGTCGCGGGCGAAATCCCCATCGGGATCATCACCTCGCTCATCGGCGGGCCGTTTTTCCTTTATTTGCTCATGCGCGGCAAATTCACCGATTGGGAAACGTGAGAGACCGCTGCCACCCGAAGGGCAATCCCTGAGACCGGAAATATAGCTGTGGCGCGAATGGCCAATTCCTGTGACGCCGCGTCAGCGCCAAGGAAAGGTTCCCAAACCGGCTATCACCGTGCGGACCGCGCGGTCTCCGGGGCTTAAATTGCGCGGCACCTCGCGTCAAATGAGTCTCCCTCGCGCGCTTGCGCCCGACATGCCCGTTTCATTGCACGAGCACGCCCGCGTGTGTTAGCGTTTCGTTCGTCCAAGCCCCCTTGTTTCAACGGGTTTCTTCATGGCAAATCTCAGTGTCACGCCGGAATTACAGTCCGTTACGCCGCCGCGTCCGCGAGGTTCCGCATGGACCGTTTATAGTCGGCTGATGGGCTACGCCTGGCGCTACAAGGGCCGTCTGCTGCTGGCCCTGTTCTTCGCGTTGGTCATTGCGGCCTCCTTCGGAGGTATGCTCGTTGCTGTGGGCACGGTCGTCAAGATCACCTTCTATGAACCCGTTCTGCCCAAACCCGGCGAACAGCCGGACATCGACCCCGGCGACCGGCTCGTCCAGGATGTGCACAATGCGGTCCAGTGGATGACGGACAACACCGGCTGGGGGCCGCAGGGGCTGGAGGCGCACACGCAGGCGCTTGTGAACGCGATGCGCGCGGACAAAATGCGCGCGTTGCGTATCGCGTGCGGCATCGTTCTGTTTTTGGCGGTTATTATCGGGATAGCCCGGTTTTTGCAGGAATACTTCGCCGGGGCCATCTGCACGAATATCACGACCGACCTCGGCGAGGAAATGTATGTCAATCTGATGCGGCAGCCGGTGGGACTGTTCGAGGCGCGCAGTTCCGGCGATATTCTTTCCCGGTTTACCAACGACATATTCATGGTCAATCGCGGCTTGCTCGGAGTCTTTGAAAAAGTGCTTCGCGAACCGCTGAAGGCGCTCACGTTCCTTTTCATCGCCATCGCGGTGGACCCGGGTCTTACGCTTATTGGCCTCTGTGTCCTGCCGCCCGTGGCCTACGTGCTCGCATACATTGGCATTAAGGTGCGCAAGAGCGTACGGCGTTCACTCGAAAAAATCGGGTCCATGGCGTCGGTCGTGAACGAAACCGTCACGGGCATTCACATCGTGAAGGGTTTCGGCATGGAGGCCTACGAGGTCGGCCGGGTCAGGGCTGAGATCAAGAAACTGAAGCGTTTTCTCATGAAAATGATCCGGGACAACGCCGCAACGGGCCCCGTCACGGAGTTTATCCTGGTCATCGGCCTGGTGGTATTCGTGCTGATGAGCGGCAGACGGGTGGTTGACGGTCGGCTCGACGCCGGCGACCTCGTGCAACTCTATTTTTCGCTCGCGATGATGCTCGACCCGGTGCGGAAGCTCTCGGCGGTCAACAATATGATCCAAACGAGCATCGCGAGCGCGGAACGGGTCTTCGAGTTCATCGACCTCAAGCCGTGTATCGTTGAAACGGGGGATGCCGTCGAACTCCCGCCGCTTGCGGACAGGTTGCGTTTCGATGACGTGCATTTTTCGTATGACGGGACGACGGAGATACTGAAAGGGCTCACGTTCGAGGTGGGGAAGGGCGAAATGATCGCCCTCGTCGGGTTCAGCGGCTCGGGCAAGAGCACGATTACAAAGCTGATTCCTCGTTTCTACGACGTGTCGGCCGGTTCCATCACGTTCGATGGCGTGGATATTCGCCGCGCGACATTCAAGAGCCTGCGCGAGCAGATCAGCCTCGTGACGCAAAACACGATTTTGTTTGATGAGTCGATTCGGGACAACATCGCCTTCGGACGCGCTGATTTCACGGATCAGCGGGTCGAAGCCGCCGCACGGGCGGCGTATGCACATGATTTCATCTTGCGGCTGCAGCAAGGGTATGCGACGCGCATCGGCGAAGCGGGCCAGACCCTCTCGGGCGGTCAGCGTCAGCGGCTGGCAATTGCCCGCGCAATCATTAAGGACCCGACGATTCTGATCCTCGATGAGGCCACGTCGAGCCTGGACTCGGAGAGCGAGCGCTTGATTCAGGAAGCGCTGGACCAGTTTGTCGCGGGGCGCACCGCCATCGTGATTGCACACCGGCTCTCGACGATCCAGCGCGCGGACCGCATTCTCGTGATCGACGATGGCACAGTGGTGGAGCAGGGCACGCACCAGGAGTTGCTGGAGCGCAACGGCATTTACAGGCGCCTGTACGAGGTGCAATTCGCGGCGGCGAACCAGGAGAACGGCGCATGAGAACGTGGGCCGCTGTCGCCGCGCTCTCGCTGGTCCTGGTGGGATGTGGCGGCGAAGAACCGCGCACCGCGGGCGCTCCGGCTGCGGCAGGACAGAGGCATGGGCAAGACGCCCGTGCCCCGAATTCTCAAGTCCGGGGACTCGTGCGGGTCGTGGACCTGCAAAGGCAGCCGTTGGCGGGTATGGCGCCAATCGCGACGCTGCAACCGAATGCCTTTGATGAGCCGGTAGCCTCGGGGCCGCTCACGGCGGCGGACGGCCGGTCCGCCTTGTTGTTCCCGGCGGACCAGAGGGTTTGCGTGCGGGCGTGGGACCCGGAACTGCGCTTTTTCGCCAACAATTACGTTGATGTCCTGCCTAATACCGGCACTATCACGGAAGAAATGGAAATCATAATGGCTCCCGCCGCGTCGTTTGAGATGACGCTGCTGCTGCCGGGCGGTCTGCCCGCGGCGAACCGGAATGTGGGCCTGATGATGTTTCATCCGACCCGCGGCCCGTGGTGGCCAAGCGAGGGAAATTCGGACAGCACGGGCAGAGTCGCGTTCGTGTCGATACCGCCGGGCCGTTTTCTCCTGAAAGTGAAGATAGACAGCGGGGAGTCAATTGACCTGCCGGAATTGAGTCTGCCGCCCGGCGCGTCCGTCGATTTGGGGCCGGTGTTCCTGCAATAACGTTGTGGAGTCAAGCTAACGTAATGCCCGTTTTCCGCCTCACACGCCAGCTGGCGTTTCCCGACCCCGAACTTGCGGAAGACGGTCTTCTCGCCGTGGGGGGGGATTTGAGCGTAGGCCGGCTGATGCTCGCTTACCGGCACGGTATCTTCCCGTGGTACTCGGAGGGCGAGCCAATCCTGTGGTGGTCGCCGGATCCGCGCATGGTCATTGTTCCGCAGCGGTTCCACACGTCGAAACGGCTGTTGCGTGTCTTGAAACAACAGAAATTCCGTTTCACTCTGGACACCGTGTTCGCGGACGTGATTCGCGGGTGCGCGGCGGTCAGGCGGCGCCATGAGCGTGGCACGTGGATTACCCCCGATATGATCGAGGCCTACGTGCGACTGCACGAAGCGGGCTATGCCCATTCCGTAGAGGCCTGGCAGGAAGAAACGCTGGCCGGGGGACTCTACGGACTCTCTTTCGGCGCGTGTTTCTTTGGTGAGTCCATGTTCACGCGCGCGACGGATGCTTCGAAAGCGGCACTGACCGCGTTTGTGCATCAGTGCGTGCGCTGGGACATCCAATTGATTGACTGCCAGTTGCCGAACCCGCATTTGCGGCGACTGGGTGCTCTTGAGATGCCGCGCCGTGAGTACCTGCGCCTTCTCGAATCGCTGGCGCAGCGCGCGACGCTGCGCGGGCCGTGGCGATTCGATGAGGACTTGGCGGCCTCGGCGTTCAGGCGACAATCTGACGGGTTACCACCTGAATGAGAGCGCAGGCGTGGGCAGCGCTCGCCTGTGCTTCTTCGCGCAGGGGGGCCACCGCGAGCACATAGCCGATGGTGTCGCGCGACGCGGTGTCGACGACGTGCTTCAGGGTATCGCCGATTTTCGCGGCCACGGCAACCTTGCGCACGCCAGGACAGGCTCGAGCGGCTTCGAGACCGTTTATCTCTTGCACGATGCCGCTGTGGGAGGTTAACCAGCGGACAGCGGCGGGAAGGGTGGATGTGGGCGTTTCGCGGGGCGGGTCGCCCGCGGCAACGCGCAGGCAATCGCGCTCGATGTCGATGTCGAGCGATTCCATGAGCAGGTCATTGTAGGCCGCGTTCACGATGCGTGCGGGATTGCAGCCGACCAGGAGCGGCGTGTCCAGCACGACCGCGAATTCGAATTCCACGAGGTAGTGGCCGCTGGGCAGACGCCGGGCGGCCCTGTTTGCGAATGCGAGGAGGGACTGGTAGGCCCGCTGGGAAAGAGGCGGGGGGTATACCACGCTGATGGGAACGGGGAACTGACCGGGAAGCAGTTCTTCGCCGACAATTTCGACAGGGAAAAAATCCCGTTGGAACATGAAACCGTACAGTCGGAAGAGGGGGCCGTCCCAGGCCCGCTGCAGCGCTACCGCGACGGCGGGGGCTCTTTTGTGTATCTTGGCAAACGCGAGGGGGAAATCGGGGTGATGGTCGATACGGACGCGAAACGGCTGCCGAAGCGCGGCCGCCGGGCCCGCCCACGCGGGGAGATCGATGGCGTGCAGCGCGTCGAGCATGGGTTCCGCCGACGGCATGACCTTGAACTCGACGACGGGCAAACCTTCCGCGCGCATCTGTTCGAGACAGGCGGATTGGGCCTCAGGCTCCCGCCACGCACCTGGCACGCCGGGCAGACACAATTGCGCTATGACGGCGTCTGCCGCATCCTCCGCCGCGGCGTCGAGGGCAAGTATACCGTCGGCCCGCTGTTCGCGCGCGACGCGCAGCAACGACTCCGGCTCAAGCGCATCCGGCACATGAATGGCTTCCAAGCCTTCCGAAAGGGCTTTTTCCCGCAAGCGGTCGGGTGCGGCCTTCGCACTAACCAGCAGCAAGCGTTTTGGCATCCCTGTTCCTTAAGCGAAAGACTGACACGACGGCGGCGATATGCGTTCTGAGTTCCCGCGCACCCTTCGGGAAGCGCCGTTCGAGCGTTGTTTCCACTCCTATTCTACAGGGTACGTGCGGCGTGTATCATCTTAAGCCCGGGAGGGAATCCATGACCGCGGCGGTGACGCTATCGATATCGATGCGGGTCATGCAGCGGTGGTCGGTTGTGCATACGGGCTTCTGGCAGGGTCCGCAGTCCACATCGACCCGGAGAATCGCGCCGCGCTCCCAGGGACCGTCCGTGTAATCCGGCGACGTGGGGCCCATGATGCATACCACCGGCTTCTGGAAGGCAACCGCAATGTGGCGCGGCCCCGTATCGTTGCAGAGCAGCAGGTCGGCCTGCGCGATCATGGCCTTGAGCAGCGCGATGCCCGTGGTGCGGAACGGGCCTTGAATAACGGGCGCGCAAGTCTGTCTCAGGATAGCTGAGCGTACATCCGCTTCGTCCGGACCGGTCAGCAGAAAGAATCGCGCCCCGGTCTCGGCGGCAAGACGGTCCATGACGGCGGCATACCTCGCGGCGGGCCAGCGCTTGCTTGGCCCGAAGGCCGCGCCGGGCGCGACGCCGATGACCGGGGCCGCGGCGCCGATGGCCTGCCGCACTTCCGCGACGGCGTCCGGGTCCGCGTGCAATTCCAGGCCCGCGTCATCGTCCTCGCAGCCAAGCGGTTCAAGCAGGTCCAGATACTCGCGCGCCATGTAGACCGGCGCTATGCGCCCGTCCTTACGATGCGGGGTTGCGCGATGCGTGAGCAGAAAACTGCGCCCGCCGCGGGCATAGCCCAGGCGGATCTGAGCGCCCGCAAGCCGGGCGAGCAGCGCCGCGCGAAAAGAGTGGGGGAAGACCACGGCGAGGTCGGGGGCTTGCGACCGGAGCCCGGCACTCAGCCGCAGCATGGGCGCCAACCCGGGGCGGGCGGCGATTTCAACGCAGTGGGTAATGTGCGGGAATTCCTCCAGCAATTCACAGACGGAGCGCCGCGCGGCGACGGTGATTTCCGCCTGAGGCAGGCGGCGCCGCAATGCGCGCAGAGCCGGGGTACACATGGCCGCGTCGCCGACCCAGTTGGGCGCGAGGACCAGAACCTTGGCAATCGTGCCGGGGCTGCCGCTGCGCCGGGTGCGCCGCATATTGAACATCGGATGCCCCTAACGTTTCCGCTCGCGGATGCGCCGTCGCAGCGCATTCGTAAACGATTTGTCGCCCAATGTGTCGCGAAAGGAGTCCCGCTCTTCGCGCAGCCGGCGGCGCGCAATGTCGAAAAGGTCCATGACCGCGCGCAGAAGCAGGATGCCGAAGAAGAGAAACATCAGGGACAGCACCAGGGCGAAGCGCCTGGGATTGTCCCTGGAAGTGACCATCTGCAGACCAAGCAGCATCACCAGCGGAATGATGAGGAGCAGATAAAAGCTGACCGGGCGCCAGCGGCGGGACGATTGCGTCTTCCGGGTTTCTCCGGTCTGTTTGGACTCCTGCTCGCCCGTGTCAGGCATAGAGAACTCCCGGGTTACTCCATGCAACAGCCGCCCATGGGACAACTCGACGCCGCGGCGCACGCGCCGGATGCGCAGGCAGGCGCGCTTGCCGCGCTGGAGAGGGCCGCGAAATGGCTGGCCTGCTTTTCCATCCGGCGACTGCCGCACTGTGGGCAGGCCGGTTCCTCGTTGCCGCGAACAAGAATCTCACTCTTTGCGCCGCAGGCGGCGCAAGCATAACTGAACAGGGGCATGGCGCGCTCCTCTTGCTGAAGCCTACGTGTCCGGGCAGGATCATAACAGCCGGGACGCGACGCGGCAAGAATGCAGACACGGCTGCGGCGCACGGCGCCCGGGCAAGCTGGGTTACCAGGCCTTGCCCGAGACGGGGGGCAGGTCGCCGCCCGCGTCCTGCATGGCGTGCAGGTATTCGGCGAGCGCGCGGTACATCCAGGCAACCCCCCAGCGCGCACAGACAAGACGCGAGGTGTAGTGGCGGTAGCGGCGGTAGTAGGGCGCGCCGCTCCGGGGATCGCGGAGGTACCAGTAGGCCCACCGCAGCGCCATCGTGGCCTGCTGCAAGAGGCTCTTACGGGTTGCGGCGAAGGTGGACGTACACAGCACCGCTTCCGCGCAGGCGTGGATGTCCACTGGGTACCGTCCGTAATCATTGACGGGCATGCCATAGGGGCCCCACAGGGAGTTGAGGTAGAAGTGAAGGCCTTGTTTGACCGCTTTCTCAATGTCTTCGCCCGGACGAATTTCCTGGATGGCCAGCAAGGAACGGAGCATGAAGCCTGTGTGGTGGTGGTCAACGATACGCAGGTTGGCTTCCTCGTAGGGCTCGCCTTGCGAGAACTCGCCGTAGGGCCAGGCTCCGTCCTCGCGTTGCCGCGCCAGCGAGAACTTCAGCGCCGCCTCGGCGGGGTCCAGCAGCGTGATGTCGCCGGTTGCGGCAGCGGTGCGGAACAGGCACTGTGCGGCGAGAAGGTTGGCGTTGTGAACGCGGCGATGGTCGCAGACGGCATAGCCGAAGCAGAAGGAACCATCCGTATGGCGCAGACGGGGCAGGTCTTCGAGGATGAATGCCGAGATTGAACGGGCGGCGTCGAGCCAGCGCGCTTCCCCTGTGACCGCATGCGCGCGCAGCATCGCCTCGCCCGCGATGCTGCTGACGACTACCACGGGTCCGCCTGCGGGCGTATCGAGCCCCTTGGCATATACGTGGAAGGGATAGCCCCAACACAAGCCGGAGTAGTCCGGGCAGCCATGGGCGAGGAGCCATTCGAGATGGCCGGTTGCCTGATCCAGGTAGGACCCGTCGTGGGTCAATTCATGCATGCGCAGCCGCGCCAGCGCGAGCAGCGCGTGGCTCTTCGGGTTTTCCGTCCTGGGCACGTGCAGCAAGCGCCGCAGGACATTGGGGAAAAGGTCGCAGAGCAGCGTGGATGCACGGCGCGGGAGACGATAAGGTTGCACGGCGCGCATCCACGGGTGCTGTTTGATGTCGAACGGATCGTGACCGGTCAGGCCGTGCGTATCGATCCAGGCGTCGAGGTCATGAAACCAGTCCTGGGCGATGGCTACGTCCGGCTGGTTTGACGGCGGCATTCCGCGCGGGGCCTTCGCATATGCAGGGAGGGGAGGATGAGCCTTTGTTTCGTTCATGAATTCCTCAACGTGGCGACGCGGTCTATCATTGCCTTGAATTTGGGATAGTTGGCCTCGTGTGAATACCGTTCGCGCATGCGTTCCCGCGCAGCGCGGCCCATGCGCTCCCTCAACCCGGCGTCAGTAATAAGACGCTCCAGTTTTTCCAGCCATTCCCGGGGCGAATCCGCGAGGAATCCGGTGACGCCGTCTTCGATCACCTCGGCATTCATTCCCACGGGCGATATGATGCATGGCGTGCCGACAGCCATGTATTGCATGGCCTTGTATGCGCACTTGCCGCGCGCGCGGGGGCTGTCGACGAGCGGCATCAGGCCGATATCGGCCTCCTGGAGGTAGGCAATTTCCCGCTCGATGGTCCAACGATGATTGAGCACTCGCACGCCCTGTAGTTGGTACGGTTTTCCGGTTGCGACCGACAAGACGATGTCATGCCGCCGCGAAAGTTCGCGGAGCACGTCTTCAATGACTTCAAAATAGCCGAGATTCGTGTGCAGACCGGTCCAGCCAAGCACGACCGGCCGTTTATCGGGAGCCGGATAGGTCTTCTGTGCGTGACGGTCCATATCCACGCACGTGGGGATGACGGTAAGGTCCGGGTTTTTCGGCCGCACGCGCTCTTCGAGATAGAGGTTGCCGACGACGCCGTGTGCGCACATGCCGCACATTTTCCATATCCATTCGTGGTCCATGAACCGCTCGAAGAAAGAATCGACGTAAGCGGGCGGCTCCCAGACCGCATCGTCGATGTCGAAGACCATGCGCGGGTTCATCAGCCGGATTGCGCGTTCGAGATAGGGTCTGCCGTAAGGCAGGAGCGGCCCGCGGAAGAACACCACGTCCGCCCCGGGCACGCGCCGTAGCTGGGCCAGGCGCCGGAACAGCACCAGCAGCAGGTACGCGGCGCGCGAGAGGCGGCCGCGGTTCTCATAGAGCCGTTGCCACAAGCGGAACGAGGAGGTAAGACACACGTCGCAATCGTAACCGTCGGCGCGCAGCATATCCGCGAATTTGATGACGCGGTAACGGATGGCCGCGATGCGTTCGGTCTCGTTGCCGAAAAGCACCACGCGCGTGCGTCTTGCGTTTCCGCGCGCGTCTTTGGCGCCGTTCGGGACAGGCGGACCGTTACTCATGAGAATTGGGCTCGTGGTTGCGCGCGAACCCTTCGATGAAACGAAGGACTGCGACGCAGAAGGCGATGGCCATACCGCCCAGGACCAGAATGAGAAACCCGTACGCGCCCGGAACGCCGGCCAGAATGAAGGCAAGCAGCCCCATGCACGCGGAGAGATAGTAGAGCGACAGGACGACCTGCCGCTGGCTCAGGCCGAGGTCCAGCAACCGGTGATGCAGGTGGTCGCGGTCGGGCATGAAGAACTGGCCCTGCCGCGCGCGCAAAAGCCGCCGGTAGAAGCTGAGCAGCGTATCGAGGATGGGCACCGTCAACACGACCATGGGCACGGCCAGCGCCACAACGGCGACGCCTTTCTGCCGCTCGATGAGCGTTGACGCGCCCAGCACGAATCCCAGGAACAGCGCGCCGGCATCGCCCATGAAGATGGACGCCGGATTGAAATTGTAGCACAGGAACGCGAGGGTGCAGCCCATGAGGTACGCCATCATGATGCAGGAGGTGGTCTGGCCGCGCGTGAACGCGATGGCGAAGATAGACGCAGCGCAGACGAAGACGAGGCCCGCGGCAAGGCCGTCGAGCCCGTCAGAGAAATTCACGGCATTGACCACGCCCGCAATCCACAAAGGCGATATGATCAGCGCGAGCCAGCCAATCTGGATCGTCCCCCCGAAGGGATGCGCGATTTCCGTGGCGCGGAACCCGCCCCAGAAGTAGAGGAGGAGGAACAGGCCCAGTTCAACCAGGAGTTTCTTGGAACTGGACATGTCGGCGATGTCGTCGTACAGACCCATGAGCACGATAAGGGTCCCGACGAGGCACATGGGGAAGAAGGAGGGCTGGCTATACTCGGGATAGAAGCCCTCAATGAAAAGGACGGTCCCGAGAAACGCAAAATAGAAGGGTACGCCGCCCAGATAGGGGATGACCCGCTTGTGCACCTTGCGTGATTCGCTCGGCCGGTCCACCACGTCCAGTCTCCGGGCCAGTGCGCGGAACACGGGCACGAGCACGAACGTGAGCAAGAACGCGCCCGCCGCAATCAAGGCATAGACCAGGAGGGGCTGTCTCATGAAGCATCTCCCCGGGGCAGCAACACGCCGCACGCGACAGGATGCCCCGCGCAGGCATTGAAACGTTCGGGAGCCCAGACCTGCAAGGCCGTTCCCGGGGCGGCGCCTCTTGCGCCGATAGCCGCGAGGCTATACCGCAGGCCTACGAGCGCCATGCCGCGGTCGATGCGCGCTCTGCGTTCGAGGCCGAACTCGATGAACGACTCCTCCAATTCCGGTGTCATGTTTACGGAGCCGTCGTCGAAGACAGCGAATACGCCGACCGTGCCTTTCGGCGCGCGTTGGAGGAGGCGCGAGAGCCTGTGGGCCGCCGTCGGGTCGTCGTACAGGTCAAAGCAGTCCCAATGAGTCACCTCGGCGGCCTTCGGGTCATAGAGCACGGCGTGGATGCCGCGTTCGCGGCGGGCATAGTCGCGGCCGTTGACGACGATGTGCGCCGCGCGCTGTATGCCTTGGCCACCGCCGCTCTGCACGAGGATATCGACGGGTGAGGCCACGCCCGTTTCGCCCACGAGGCCATCTGTCCGGAATGCGCCGCCCGCGAGGGCGAGCAGCGCAAAATGCTCCTCCGGGCGCATGCCGAGCACGGCGCGTCCCGCGCCGTATACCGCGGTCAGGTCGGCCGCCATGTGTTGAAGAGCCTGGGCGTTCGCGGCGCCGAACGGCGGGGCGGGTTGCTGCAGGAGCCGCAACCGCGCAGCCTCCAGCAGCAGGCTGTCGCGCGTGTCGGGATTGGCCTGTTCCGTAGCGGCGTAGAACATGCGGGCGGGCTCGAGCGTGTTGCGCGCATCCGTAGCGCCCGTCTGCTCCAGCAGCAGCGCCAGCGCTTCGTAAGGCGCGCGGCACGGCGGGCGAAACGAGGCCATCCCCTCCTGAAGAACGGCAATCGCATCCGCGGGGCGGCCGTTCTCCGCGAGTTCCCGCGCATATGCCGCAAAGTTCTCAGGAGCCATGCGCGCTTGATACGCTTGCAGCGGCCAATACACGGCTGTGAATGCCGCAAAGCTGGCCAGCACAACAGCCCATAGCACGCCTATGCGTTTGAGATTGGTCATGCACACCCGCCAAATTCTTCCCAGAGCGATTCCAGGCGGCTTCATAGTAATCGTGCGGGATAAACGGATCAACGCGCGCGGCCCCCATCCCGAGGAAGCTTGGGAAACAGTCGATGTGGTCCTTTTCAGAAATACGGTCGCGTGCGGACTGTGCAGACTCTTGTCCGCCGTAGCCCCTGCAAACGCGGATGCTTGTGTCTTGTCCTTCGCGGAACTGGCGCCGGGACAAGAAGGCCGCGGGACAGCAAGCGGGCGCACATGAAACGCAACAATGCGTCAGTGAAAGCGCACAACAGCTCACTAATCGCCGAGATGGAAACGTCCGCCGGGATATTGGCGCAAGGCACAGCTCCAATTATCCATGCTGCAATACACGCTGACTCCGTTTGGCTGGGTTTCGGCGGCGACGCGGGCTTCGCGCACGCCCGGAAGCAACGCCCAGCCAAAACGCAGCGGAAGCCTGCCCTGAACAGTCGCGCGGAGCACGGGCTGCGCCAGGCGCATGCCGAATTCAGGACAGTACCAGCCTTGCGGCGGCGTGTCGGCAGTGGGGATCTGTTCCGCAACGCCGTTGCCGAAAAAGAGAATACACAGGCTGCCGCTGGAGAATGCGGCCTGCCAAGTCGCGCCCTGCGGGGACAGAGCCACGTCCGGATGGAAATGGAGGAAGCTCTCGGCGGCATGGACACCGCCGCCGCACACTTCATCGAAGACAATCCAGAATCGCCCCTGGATAAGCAGAACGTGGCGCACGTGGCGCGGCTGGCCGGGCAAATGGTCGTAGCCGGTATGACTTCCCTTGAACACCGTGAGCCCATCGTGTTCGTAGTAGTCCACGTCTACCGGTTTCGCGCGCCGCGCGGCGCGGAACTGCCACGGGCCCCATTTCTCCGTCTGCTCGATGCCGTCGATCAGGACGGTATTATGCGCGCGGGTGCTCTGACAGTATTCGCGCATGGGGTCCGCCGCGTAACTGTACGTTCCCGAATCGACGATGATGCGCTGTCCCGCCAACGCGAGCTCAAAACTCAGCGTATCGCTGTGGGCATGCCCCGGATTGCAGTCGGGACCCACGGGACCGGCGTCAAAGAGGAAGAAATCCCGGTCGGCAGGGCGCGCGACGAAGAAACCGGTCTCTCGGAATGCGGCGACGCCCGCGGCAGGCAACTGCAGGCCGTGTGTGCCGAGCAGGTCTTCCGCATCGCGGAGAATCGCGGAGCTTGGCCGCGCCACGCCGAAGGCCGCGTCGTTCAGCAGGGGGAACTCTCCGTCGGGTTCGCGCAATGCCGCCAGGAACCGGGCCATTGCGGCGATCTTGTCTCCAAACGTTTCGGGCTCCTGCAACCCGCTTGCCCGAAGCAGGCGTACGGCCCGCAGATATAGATCGAGCACGACCGCGTGATACATGGGCGAGCGTTCATAATGGCCACCGTCGCCGGGAACCTGTTCCGCGAGTTCTTCTTCAAGTATGTGCAGTCCGCGCCGGCGCCATCGCGCTCCCGCCGGGCCGGCGAAAAGAGTCCCGGCGTACAACAAGGCGAGGCCATTGGCGACGAGGTGATTGCCGCCGAGATGATACTCGAGATGCGATTCGAGAAAGAGGGCTTGGGCGAAGAGGCTGTGCAGGAACGCGCCCGCGAATCGCGAGTCTCCCTGGAGCTCCCGCGGAAGCAGGAACGCCATGTCGCACCAATGGATAATGCGGTACGAGAGGGGTCCGCCATCCCATGCAAATCCGCGGCCGGGAGGGTTGGCCTCGATCCATGAGAGGACCAGCATGATGAGGCGTTCGAGATAGGCGGTATTGCCGGCGGCGCGGTACGCCTGCGCAAGGGCGGGGCCGTATTCGAAATAGTGCAGGTTGTAATACCAATAGCGCAGCGCGGGGTCGGGGCAGGACCAATCCGGCACGTCGTGGAAACGACGGGTTACGTGGGCAAACAGGAATTCGCCGGCGAGAATCGCGGCTGCGTCCAAGGCGCTGTGCGGCGGTGTCGCGGCGAGTCTCCCCTCTTGCACGCACGGCGAAAGACGCGGAGCTCCCGCTTTGCCGCGCAGAACCCGCCGCAATCGCGCTGGAAAGAGGAGCGGGTCCGTTTCGCGGCGCAGAAAGAGGAGCAACCGCGCGCGGACCTGCCGGAAGCGCAGCCAGCGTAGCGTTTGGCAGTAGAGACGGAGAGTCTTCATCGAGGCTTACTTGTTCCTGACGACGCGGTCCAGGCATTCGAGGTAGTTGCCTGCCTTCAGCTTGCGGGTGTAATTGCGGGTCACGTATTCGCGGCCGCTGACGCCGAACCGTGCGCGCAGTTCGGGGTCCTGGGCGAGTCTGAGGATAGCCTCGGCATACGCGTGCTCGTTTTCAGGCTCGACAGAGACACCCGCGCCGGCCTCGTTGAGTATGTCGAGCGCCTGTCCCTCCGCGCCCAGTATGAGAGGCCGCGCACACGCCATGATCTCGAACATCTTCGACGGTATGTTGTAGCGAAAGTAATCCCGTTTTTTGAGGGGGACAAGGCAGATATCGGCGGCGGCGTAGAATTCGGGCATTTTTTCCTTGCTTTGCATGGGGAGGAACTGGACATTCCGCAGCTTTTTCCGGTGCGCCATCTCCATGAGCATTTCTCGCTCGGCGCCTTGACCGGCAAACACGAAACGGATGTTCTCGCGGTCCTGCAGCAGCGCGGCCGTCTCGATAATGGTGCTGAGCCCCTGGGACAACCCGTGCGTGCCGATATACATGACCACGATGTCATCGCCCCAGCCGTAATGGTCGCGCAGGGGTCCCATGCGGTCGCGCGGACAGAAGAAACGCTCGTTAATGCCGTTCGTAACGGTGAAGACCTTCTCGCCGGGGATGCCGCGGCTCACAATCTCCTCGGCGGTGGCCGGGGCCACGGTGACGATGGCCTTGGCGCGGCGGTACAGGAACATTTCGGCCCATTTGAGCAGGCCAATCACAACGGGGTTGCGCACCGCGCCCAGGTCAATGATCTGCTTGGGCCAGAGGTCGCGCACTTCGAATACAAAGGGTCTGCGTTTCAACACGGAAACCACGTATCCGGCAAGCCCGCACAGCAATTGCGGCGAGGTCGCTACGACCACGTCGCAGCGGCCCGACGCAAAGCTTCCGAAGAGCATGGCGGACAACATGAAGGTGCAAAAAGCGATGCTGCGCTTGAAGACGCCCCGGTTCGGCGTGGCGTAGAGCCAGCAGCGCAACACATTGATGCCTTCCATGTTTTCACGGTAGAGAAGCGGGCCGCGATACTTGGGCGGGATGACTCCGTCGGGATGATTCGGCTTGCCGCAGACGACGGTGACATTGTGACCGGCCTTGACCCAATTACGGGCATGTTCGAAAGTACGGGCCGCAGGCGCACCCATTTCAGGCGGAAAATATTGACACAAGAACAGAATGTGCACAGCGTTGTCGCGCCCGGACACGCGCGACGAACTAGCCATATGGCGCGTGTTTATCGGACATCCCTTGTAGTGACACGCAATCTCCGCCCAAACCCGCTTAGACGCCCGCAGCCGCCCGACATTCTAGTGTGGCGTCTCCAAGACTGTCAACAATCCGAGACTTCCTTCAGAATGCGGTCTTGACACCTGTTCCGGTGTATTTCGTAGACTGCCCGGCATGATAACGGTGAAGATGTGAGTGAAGTAAGAGCGCACCCAGACGCCATGTCCCGTTGCAGGACAGCGCAAGCGGGCCGTATCGCGGCTGTGCGCGCGGCCCTGGATTGGCTGTGCGCGTCGCAGGACGCAGCCGGGGCGGGGGGCTCGTGCGCCTATTATGTCCCCTGGTGGGGCTGGTTTCCGCCCTATCCGGAGACAACCGGTTACATCATTCCGACCTTGCTGCGCGCCGCGACCGCGTATGGAAACCCAGACTATGCGGCGCGGGCCCTGCGGATGGGGGAGTGGCTGCTGACGCTGCAAATGCCGGACGGGGCGTTCCCCGGCGGACTATATCGCGCCGGGCGGCCGGGGCGGCCAAGCGTGTTCAATACGGCGCAGATTCTCTTCGGGTTCTGTGCCGCGCATGAACACTCGAAAGACCCGCGCTTTCGGGAGGCGGCGGAAAGTGGCGCGGCGTGGCTGGTACGGGAGCAGGATGACGACGGCCGCTGGCGCAAGCACGCGTATTGTCCGGGGTTCTCGCCGAGTTACTACGCGCATGTCTGCCTGCCGTTGTCCCTTGTCTGGAAGCATTGGGGCGACGAAGACGTGCTGCAATCCGTGGAGCGGGGTCTTGAGGCGGTCTTGTCGGACCGGCTTGAGAACGGCGCGTTCCGCAACTGGGGGTTTCGCCCGGGTACGCCTGCCTTTACGCACACCATCGGTTATACGTTTCAAGGGTTACTGGAATGCGCACGCAACTTGGGCGCCTGGGACCGGTTCGGCGCGCCCGCCGCGGACTCGTGCGCGCGGCTCATGCGGCGTTGCGAGATTGCGGGCCGGATTGCGGGCTCGTACGACGGGAAGTGGGCAGGCGATTTCCGTTTTGCATGCCTCACGGGACATTGCCAACTTGCGTCTGCGTGGCTGCGGGTATACGAACGCGATGGCGACCCGCGATATCTGAACGTCGCGTTGAAGGCGCTCGATGAAGTAATACGGCGGCAGAGGCATTGTCCGAACCGGCCCCATCTGCACGGTGCCATCGCGGGGTCACATCCGTTGCAGGGAAGTTACCTGACGTTCCGGTATCCGAATTGGGCGGCAAAGTTCTTCACGGATGCGATGATGGACCTCGACGCGCACTTGTCCGGATTCGTGACAGGAGGGTTGGGCGATGGGTGAGGGCGTGATTCTGCTCGCGGGCTACCGGCGTTCACCCACGGCTCTGGCGCTGTTGTGGGCGCTGAAGCGACGCGCCCGGGATGTGCCGCCGGTGAAGGCGGTCTTCTGCGTGACTGAGTTTTCGCCGGGGCGGTGGAGACAGTGGCGGCGCCGTTTCGGCCCGGAGTCCTTCGCGCGAATGCGCAGTGCGCTCGGCAGGCGCAGTGCGTCGATCCACGACTCGGAATACGCGATGTATCGAGAACGGCTCCACGAATGGGGCGTGTCTCATCGAAGTCTGCGTTCCCTGTGCCGGGAGTTGGGGGTTCCCTTTCACGTCGTGCGGGGATACGACACGCCCGGGGTGCTGCGGCTGGTGGACCGGTACACGCCCTACGCCGGGTTGTTCACGGGCGGGGGGATTCTCCGCGCCCCGTTCCTGGAACGCTTCCCCGGCGGCGTATTGAACATCCACAGCGCATGGCTGCCGCATATTCGCGGCCTGAATGCCGCTGAATGGAGCCTCTACCACGGCATGCAGCCTGCGGCGACGGTTCACGTGATGGACCGGGGCATCGACACCGGCCCGATCCTCGCGAGGCGGCTCATTGAGGTGGGCCGGGGCGAGCCGCTGGGACGCATCAGGGCCCGCGTGGTGCTGAGAGGACTCGACCTGCTGCTCGAGATCCTGCCCGCGTTCATGCGGGGCGCATTGGCGCAGGAGGCAAACCCGAAGGAGCAAGGGCGGCAGTACTACACGATGGCGCCCGCGTTGCGCGACTTGGTGCAGCATTGGATCGATGCCGGGGTCACGCCGGTGTGTCCGCCCGCAACGGTTGCGCCGGACGACCTGCGCCCCGCGCCGCAACGATGTCATTCTCAAGGGCCTTAGCGGCGAGCATTTCCGATGACGTGCAGCCCGCGCGGGTTTTCGCACGATGCTGCGTGAGGGCTGGACTTGTCTGGGGTCCCAGGAGTTGATATACCACGACGTCATGGAAGACCGGGACTCAATCATGCGCAGGAGCATGCGGGTGGTGTTGATGGGGTTCGTGTTTGTGCTCGTGCTCGCGTTATATCCGTACACGCACAATCCCGCGGGGCCCATCAAGCAGTTGGCGACGGACTGGGCGTTGGCGTTGCTTGGGCCGTTGTGCGTTCTGGATGTGCTGGTTTCAGGGAAGGGGCTGCGCTGGCGGTCGTCGCTGACGTTGCTGCTCGGGGCGTTCCTGCTGGTCAACCTCGTTTCCGCGTTGGCATCGGAGCATCTGGCGCATGGTCTGACGGAGTGGCGGCGCTGGCTGGGGCTTTCGCTGCTGGCGTTGTATGCGGCGCACGCCTGCAGCACCGCAGGCAATGCGCGGCAATTGATGGGGGCGATGGTGCTGGCCGTGGCGGCGTCGAGTGTGTACGGGTTGTACCAGGCTACGGGCTGGCCAGACCCGTTTCCGTGGGGACAGAAGAATGTGGAGGAGTATTTCGGTCTTCCTTCGACATACGCAAACCCGAATTTCGCGGCCCATGCGTTGGTTCTGGGGCTCATTCTGGCCGCAGGGTTATCGCGCCGGCAACCGCTGTATCTCGCGCCGGGGCTGGTCATTGCCGTGCACCTCTATCTGACGGCCGCGCGCGGGGCGCGGGTGGCACTGCTCGCGGCTCTGGTATTGGCTGTGGCTGCGATGTGGATGCGCCGCAGGGAAAACCGACCGCTGCGAGCGGCCTGGAAGACCCTGTTGCTGGCCGGGGCAGTCGTGCTGGCAGGCGCGGGCAGCCTGGTGGTGGCCCATCGCGCCGTTCGACAGACCTACGCGCCAATGGACGGCTCGCTGCTGCTGCGCTACAACGGCTATCTCGGCGCCGCGCGCATGGCGCTGGAACGGCCTGCCCTGGGTTTCGGTCCCGGGCAATATGCGTTGTATAACGCAGGCTATTGGACGAATTACGAGCAGCAATGGTTCGCCACGACCGGCAAGAAGAACATGCACGTGCACAATGATCTGCTGGAAACGGCGATCGACGCGGGCGTGCCGGGCGCGGCGCTGTACATGGCCTTGTTGTTGTGGGGTGTTTTCCTGGGTCTCATGCTGGGCGCACAGAATCAAGCCGCGCGCGACCGTCCCCTGGGACTCGTGAGCGCGGCCTGCGTATGCGCTTTCGCCGTGGATGGCCTGTTCGGTTTCAATGTGCGCGTGCCGGTTTCATCGACGCTGTTGTTCTTGTTGCTGGGCCTGTTGTCTGCGCGAATCCCCGCAGTTGCGCTGAGCCGGGGTGTTTCAATAGCCGCCGCACTGGCCGCGTGCGTGGCGGCGCTGACGTCCGCGGTGTTCGGCACGCAGGCCTTCGCGGCGGAACGGCATTTCCAGACGGCCGAATTTGCGCGCTATGGTTCCGAACAGTATGCAGCGCAAGGAAATGAGCATGCTGCGGCCGCGGTGCGCCAGAAGGCGTATGAAGCCCTGGCGCGGGGGCACGAGCTGGCGCCGTGGGACACCCGGTTCCCGCTGTTCATGGCGCTGCTCGATTTGCGCAAGGGTGACAGCGAGGCCGCGGTCAGAAGGCTGACACCCGTCGTGGCGGCGGAACCGGAGAACGTACAGGCCCTGGTGCGTCTGGCGCGTGTGCAGGTCGCTCTTGCGGCGAGCGGGACAAAGCATGCGACCTCCATGATGGACAACGCCGTCGCGCAGTTGGACCGCCTCGAGCGGCTCTGTCCCTGCCTGCCGGAATTGTGGGAGTTGCGGGGGGCGCTCGCGGCAATGAAAGCGCAAGCCGCGGCAGACGCGGGCCGCGACGCACAGGAAGTGTGGCGGGCCGCCGCCGAGTGTTTCGACAAGGCATTGGTCTATGGTGCGCGTGACCGCGCGGGACTGCAGGAACGGCTCGCACTGGCTCACGCCCATGCGGGAAACGTCGACGAGGCGGACCGGGTGTTCCGCCAAGCGGCGGAGTTGAAGCCGGAGGATACGCGATTCTGGCGCGTTTACCATGGGTTTGCGAGCGAGCACAGCCGTCTCGGGCCCTTTCTGGACGCGCTGCACCGCGCGGTGGACCGGCTGGGCCGCCGGGAGCCGCCGCCGGCGGCCGCGCTGTCGGAGATTGCGTGGCATCTGGCCGTAGTCTATCGCGAAAAAGGTGAGCCGGAACTCGCGCGGCGGACGCTTATGCAGGCCATCTCGCGCGACCCCGGAAGCCTGGCGCTGTGGGGAGAACTGAGCATCGTGACCGCGCCCGAGTCTCGTGGCGCCGCCTTGGCGGAACTTGCCTCCACCTCGATTCAGCGGCTCGAACAGGAACACCGCGCCGTGCCAGAAGCGCTGCGGCTTGTCGCGGCGCTGACCAGTCCGAATGCGGAACAATTGCTGCGCGGGGCGGAGAAACTGGCGGGGTTGGCGCGCACCGCCGCGCTGGTGGAAGAGAAAGACGCGGTCCGCCGTACGCTCAGCTGGATCGGAGACGTCTATATCGACGCTCTGAAGGCCGCGCCGCTGGCGCAGCCGGAGCAGGCGCAGTTTCTGGCGTGGCTGGGCGAGGTATTTGTCCGCAGCGAACGTTGGGATGCGGCGGACGAGGTTTTCTTAGCGGCGATTGGAGCCCTTCCGGAAAGCAGGCGCGGCGTGGCGCTTGCGTATTACTCGGAAGCGCTGGCGCATCTCGGCCGCAAGGACCAGGCCCTGGCGCTGGCGCAGGAAGCGGCAGCGAGCGCTGGGGACCAGATCCTTGTGCGGCAAATGCTCGCCCGGCGCCTCGCGGAGTCGGGCCGTGCGGCGGAAGCGCGGTTCGAATACCGGGCGCTGCTGCAGAGAGTGGCGCAGAGTTCCACGTTGCACGCGGAACTGGAAGCGGAGCTTGCCGCGATGGAACAGGAGCCAGGAGATACTCCGTGAGCGATGAGACCATGCCGGAACAGGGGCTGATGCGCGCCGTGGCCGTGGTTACGTTCGCGGGAATGGCAGTTTTTCTGTCCGGGACGTGGTTGTATGCGAGATTCGGCGGTTCTGTCGTGGACGCGTTCGATGAAGAGCTGGGCGAGGTACTCATGGAGCGCGGCATGCGCTTCGAGGAAGCGGGCTCCTTGGAGAACGCGAAAGCTGTGTATGCCGAGGCGCTGAACTGTCCATTTCAAGGGCCGCAGAACCGTGCCGATACGCAGAAACGCCTGGGCGTGCTGTATTGGCAGGCCGGGGACCTGGACGCGGCCGTGCGCTGCCTGCAACCTGCCGCGGAGGCCGAACCGCCGCCGGTCTCGGTCTTCGAACCGTTGTGTGACTGCCTTCTGTCGCTGGGACGGCTGGCGGAAGCGCAAGAAGTGGTGTTTCGCTGGATGGAACGGGCCGGGGAACTCCGGCTTCCCGCGGAGAAGGGAAAGGCCAAATACTACGAGGGCAAGATCGCGCTGGCCGAGGGCGATCGACAGCGTGCGGAAACCGCTTTTCTGGAAGGGCTGCGCGAACTGCCCGGCGGACGCAATGCCTCCGAATTGGGGCAGATGTATTACGAGCAGGGCCGGCACGCGGAGGCGTTGCCGCAAATTGACGCCTATCTGCTGACAGGAACAGGCGAGCGGGCGGAGTATTTCCGCTGGCTGCGCGGGCACATCCTGAAACTCCTGCAGGAAAAAGAAACAGGCACGATGCCATAGCGCTTCTGCCTGTCATTCCGTAAATCCTTGATTCAGAAACCATTACCGCGCAGACCGGGTGTGCGCGCCTTCGCGTGGGAGACCGTCAGCGGCGCGCATTCGTGAAACAGCGGAAGCGCCCGTCTGCTGTCAACGGCTGGCGGGCGCCAAGGCTTGGCGGTTCGCAATCATTTCCAGACTTTTGTTACACTGCCCCTATCTGAAGGCAGAATGCGCGCGGACGGATTCGGGCGCTTACGCGCGGAGACAAGCATGCGTACACGGAACACCAAACTTGAGTTTTTGACCCTGCTTACTTTCCTGGTTTCGCTGGTGTTGCTCTTGGGCAACGGCTTTGTGGCAAGAATCAGCGCGGAGACCGAGGAAGTCGATGTTTATCGCGAAATCGAGCCCATTGGCCTGGTGCTGGATACGATTCAAGACCAGTATGTCCACGAGGTGGATATTCGCGAAGTGGTTGAAGGCGCCTTGTACGGAATGATGGGATCGCTGGACGAGCATAGCTCTTTCCTGTCGGCGGAAGACCTCGAAATCATGCAGGAGGACACCCAGGGCGAGTTCGAGGGCATTGGCGTCTCGATCAAGCTGGATGACCAGGAGCGGATCATGGTTTTCCAGCCGATTCCGAATTCGCCTGCCGCCGACGCGGGCATCCGTCCTTTCGACATCATTGCCAAAATCGACGGGGTGCCGACCATCGGAATGACTCTTAGCGACGCCGCGGACCGTATCCGCGGACCGCGCGGCACGACCGTGCGTTTGACTCTGCTGAGGCTGAAGGAAGGCGAAGAAGAGCCGGAGGTGATTGAGACCGACGTAAAGCGGGAGAAGGTGCCACTGGCGAGCCTGAAGGAATCCCGCCTGCTTGAGAACGGTATCGGCTACATTCGTATCAGCGATTTCAAGCAGAATACGGCGCAGGACCTGAAAAAGAAGCTTCGGGAGTTTCTTAAAGAGGGCATGAAGGGTTTTGTCCTGGATTTGCGCTGGAATCCGGGCGGCTTGTTGACGGCTTCCAAGGATGTGTGCGAACTTTTCCTCCCGCGCGGCACGCTGGTTACGTACACGAAAGGCCGGGAACTCGCGGGACGGCGGAACCCGGATGACCTTGAACTGTACACGGGGGGAAACCCGGTGCTGCCGGAAGGGTTCCCGGTCATCGTACTGGTGAATGAGCAGACCGCAAGTTCGTCGGAGATCGTAACGGGCGCGCTGCAATTCTACGAACGTGCGATTATTCTGGGTGAGAAGACGTTCGGCAAGGGCAGCGTACAGACGATCATCCCGCTTCCTCACCCGGAAAACACGGCGCTTCGTTTGACGACGGCGCTCTATTACACGCCGGGCGACGTCACGATCGACAAGAACGGCATATTGCCGGATATCGAAGTACTCATGGATTGGGACCAGGAGCGGGCGCTGGGCAAGCAACTGTACGAGTCCTTCGAGAACGACCCCTCCATGACGGACCGTCAGAATCACGGCGCGGTGACGGGCAACGCGCCCGCCGAAGGTTCCGTGGAGGACACGCAGTTGCAGCGGGCGGTGGAAGTCCTGCTGGAAAGCGCGGTCTGGGGAGACCTGATTCAAAAATATCATCGCGACGTCCATATCACGCAAGTGGCGGCGGACGAGGCTGCCGCGGACGAGGAAAAGAAAGACGAGGCCGCGGCGGCGCCGGAATCCTCCCCGGAACCCCCGGAAGCTGTGCCAAGTGACGATGCGGCCCCGGCGGAACAGCCGGTCACCACGCCGTAGGCGGCATCACGGAGGCTCTATGCGTGCAGACGGACGTGCCCCGGATGCGTTGCGTCCCGTGTCTATTGAGCGCGGGTTCATCAAGTCTTCTGCGGGTTCCGTATTGATTGGGTTCGGCAACACGCGCGTGATTTGCACGGCCAATTTTGTGGAGCGGGTACCGTCATTCCTGAAAGACACGGGGCGAGGCTGGCTGACGGCGGAATACAGCATGTTGCCCGGTTCCACGCCCGAGCGGACGGAGCGGCGCAAGTCGACGGAGGGGCGCGCCCAGGAGATCAGCCGGCTCATAGGCAGGTCCCTGCGCGCCGTGGTCGACCTCAAAGCTGTCGGTCCTTGTCAAATCAACGTGGATTGCGACGTCATCCAGGCGGATGGCGGTACGCGGACCGCGTCGGTCACGGGCGGGTACATCGCGGTATATGAAGCGTTGCGCGCGGCGGTGGCCAAGGGTAATCTGGCGCGCGTGCCGGTTTCTGGGGTCTGCGCGGCCATCAGCGTAGGCGTGGTCAAAGGTGAAGTCCTGCTCGACTTGAACTACGAGGAGGATTTCAAGGCGTCAGTGGACATGAATGTGGTCATGGACGGCGCAGGGCAGTTCATCGAGGTGCAGGGCAACGCGGAGGGCGCCTCATTTCCGCGAGCGGTGCTGGAGCAGATGCTTGACCGCGCCGGGAAGGGCGTGCGGGAACTCATCGCGTTGCAGGAGAGGGCGCTGGAACTTGCCTGAACCGCTGGTCATTGGGTCGGCCAACCGGAAGAAGGCCCGGGAACTGGCTGAGATATTGTACGGGCTGCCGTGGGATATCAAAACGCTCGCCGATTTTCCTCCCGTAGCAGCACCGGCCGAGGATGCGCCGACGTTCGAGGAAAACGCGCTGGCAAAGGCGCAATACTACAGCGAACGGCTGGCGCTCGCCTGCGTGGCGGATGACTCTGGGCTGATGGTGGATGCGCTGGACGGCGCGCCGGGGGTGTACTCAGCGCGCTATGCCGGTCCGGAGTGCCGGGACGAAAAGAATGTCGCGAAGTTGCTGGATGCGCTGGGAGACACGCCTTGGCATGAACGCACGGCACGGTTTGTCTGCTGCGCGACACTGGTCATTCCGGGCCGCAAGCCCTACCTCGCGGTGGGAACGGTCGATGGCCACATCGCCGCCGCACCATGCGGCCGGAATGGCTTTGGCTATGATCCCGTTTTCGTGCCGGACGGGCATGACCGCACCTTCGCTGAGATGTCCGTGGAGGAGAAACACGCGATGAGCCACCGGGGCCGGGCGTTTCGCGATGTCCGTGGTTACCTGGAGTCCCTGCGGTGAAGACGGTTCCGGCGACGCCTGACGGCTTGGACGAGGCCGTGGCCGTGCTGCGGGCGGGCGGTGTGGTTGCCTATCCCACCGAAACGGTATACGGGCTTGCCGTGGACCCCTTTTCGGAGGCGGCGCTGAACCGCCTCTTCGAAGTGAAGCGGCGAGACGCCGGCAAGCCGGTTGTTCTGATTATTGGCGAACTGGGACACCTCGAACGCGTGGCCGGGTGCGTCCCCAATCAGGCACGGGTCTATATGGACGTGTTCTGGCCCGGGCCTTTGACACTGCTGTTTCCAAAATCCGCGGCGCTCCCGTCCCGGGTGACGGCAGGCGGCGACAAAGTGGCGGTGCGCCTGCCGTCTAATGCGACGGCGCAGGCATTGTGCCGCGTCTTTGGCGGCGCGTTGACTTCGACCTCGGCGAATGCGTCCGGGCAGACGCCTGCCCGCCGCGTCGCAACGCTTGACCTCGCCGGCATCGCGTTGGCCATAGATGGCGGGTTGCTCCCGGAGAGCCTGCCTTCGACGCTTTTCGATCCGGTCACCAACGAACTGCTGCGAGCGGGGGCGGTGCCGGAGTCCGAGTTGCGGAACGCGGGTTGACCGCGCAGGCGCTTGTGAACCGGCGCCGCGAATTCCTACAATGACCGTGATGGGCGATCAGGTTGCAGCACATCACTCTGCGTGTTGCTGAACTGCCGCCTGCTCTCTCACTGTGGAGAGACAAGCCAAGGGCCGCTGGGAGTTATTGAAATGAGAATAGCATTCGGTTGCGATCACAGCGGTTACGAAGGACCGCCGCCGGCGTACAAGGAAGCGTTGGTGCAATATGTGCGGGAACTGGGCCACTCAGTCATAGATTGCGGCACGTTCGGCGCGGAATCGGTCGATTACCCTGATTACGCCAACGCTGTGTGCGACGTGATCCTCGGCGGCCGCGCAGACGAAGGCATTCTGCTGTGCGGTACAGGGATTGGCGTGAGCATGGCCGCGAACCGCCACAAAGGGATTCGTGCCGCGGCCTGCACGAACGAGCAGATGGTGAGGATGGCGCGGGAACACAACAACGCGAACGTGCTATGCCTGGGGCGGCGCGTACTGCCGCTGGAGGAATGCAAGCGGCTGATCGAGGTCTGGTTCCAGGAGCGATTCCAAGGGGGGGAACGGCATCTGAGGCGGATCGCGAAGATGGGTTGATGACACGAACCGGCCTGAGACCGGCAGAGGCATTGCGTCCGAGAGCGTGCCGGTTTTGTCTCCCCGGCGTGGGTCGCCGCGGAGCAGGAGAATAAGAGGCATGAGCACACTAACACCCCGGCAGATTGTCGAGGAACTCGACAAATACATCATCGGCCAGCGCGAAGCGAAGGTAAAAGTGGCCATTGCGCTGCGCAACCGCTGGCGCCGCCGTCAATTGTCGGCGGACCTGCGCGATGAAGTTGCGCCGAAGAACATCATCATGATTGGCCCGACCGGCGTGGGCAAGACGGAAATCGCACGGCGGCTGTCGAAGCTCGCCGACGCGCCGTTTGTCAAGGTAGAGGCCTCCAAATTCACCGAGGTGGGCTATGTCGGCCGCGATTGCGAGTCCATGATCCGCGAACTGACGGAAGTGGGCGTGAATCTGGTCCGGGAGGAGATGCAGCGGGATGTGGAGGAACTCGCCAAGCGCAACGCGGAACGGCGCCTGCTTGATTTCCTGCTGCCGCGGCACAGGACGGGGCTGGAGAAGGGGTACCGTCCGCGCGATCCGGGCGCGGGCGACGAGGGTCAGGCCCCCGCGGCGGTCATGGACGACGCGGAAGCGAAGACGCGCGAAATGCTGCTGCGCAAGTTGCGCGCGGGCGAACTGGAAGACCGGGAAATCGAGATCGACACTCGCGAAACCGGCGGTATGCCGATGATGCAGGTGTTCTCGAACGCCGGCATGGAGGAGATGGGCCTGAATCTTCAGGAAATCTTTGGGAAAATAGCGCCGCAGCGAACCAAACGGCGCAAGGTGTCCATCCAGGAGGCGCGCCGGCTTATCGAGCACGAGGAAGTGCAGGACCTCATCGACATGGATGTTGTCGTACGCAAGGCGATCGACCGTGTCGAGAACGGCGGGATCGTTTTTCTGGATGAAATCGACAAGGTCGCGAGCCGGGGCGGTCCGGCGCACGGGCCGGACGTCTCGCGGGAAGGCGTCCAGCGCGACATCCTGCCCATTGTGGAGGGCAGCACGGTTATCACGAAGTACGGGCCGGTGCGCACGGACCACATCCTGTTTATCGCGGCGGGCGCGTTTCACATGACAAAGGTGTCCGACCTGATACCCGAACTGCAGGGCCGTTTCCCGATCCGGGTCGAACTGGAAAGCCTCGGGGCAGCGGAATTCGGGCGTATCCTGCGTGAGCCGCGCAATTCACTGATCAAGCAATACACGGCATTACTCGAGACAGAGGGGGTGCGGCTGGTTTTTGAAGAAGCGGCCATCGACCTGATCGCGGAAATGGCGCAGCGGGTGAACGAGGCCACGGAGAACATCGGGGCGCGGCGGTTGCACACCGTCATGGAATACCTGCTGGAACAGATCTCTTTCGAGGCGCCCGAGCGCGACGGGTGCGAATTCCGAATCGACGCGGCGTGCGTGCGCGAACGCCTCGAGGGCATCGCGGAAAGCGAAGACCTCAGCCGCTATGTACTGTAGCGCAGGCGCAGCCGGCGCCGCAGGCGCGAAGTGCTGGCCCGGGGTGCTCACACCGCTTCAATGGTTGACGGCGGTTTCGCGGCGATGTTGTACGTCACGCTGACGACGCCCGGCACTTGTGAAGTAATCTCGCGCGCAAGCTCTTCGAGCACGTCGAAGGAAAGCCGCGCTGGGGAGGCCGTCCGCGCATCCACGCTGTTCCAGCAGCGCACCTCAATCTGGTGTCCGAATTCGCGCTTGCCGTCGCGCATGCCGGTGACCCGGTCCTCGTGCAGGATCGCCAGGTACTGGAATGTGCCGCTGTTCTTGAGCAGGCGTTCGACGACCGCGGTTGCCTGCCGTACGGTCGCGATGCGCTCCGGATTTACCTCGCCGATTACGCGCGCGGCCAGCGCCGGGCCGGGGAACGGGATGCGGTCGAACAGTTCAGGGGGCAGGCCGAGGGCCTGGCCCAGTTTACGGACGCCGTCCTTGCGCAATTGAATGAGGGGCTCGATGATGCGGTAGCCGAACGCCCGCTCCGGGTCGATGCCAAGCTGCGCGAAGACGTTGTGTTGGCGCTTGATCCCGGCGACGGTTTCATCGACATCAGTCAGGATGGTCCCTTGCAGGAGGCATTTTGCGCCGCTTTCCCGCACGATTTTGCCGAAGACCTTCTTGTAGAATGTCTGCGTGATGGCTTCCCGCTTTTCCTCGGGGTCGGTGACGCCTTTCAGCGCTCCGAAAAAGTCGTTGCGCGCGTCGACCACTTCCACGTGAACGCCCAGGTCCCGGAACCAGCCCGCTACCTGCTGGGATTCGCCCTCGCGCATGATGCCGTTCTCGATGAACACCGTCCGTAGGCGATCTCCCAGTGCCCGGTGACCGAGCATTGTGACGGTCGACGAATCGACGCCCCCTGACAAGGCATTAATGGCGATAGTGTCTCCGGCAGCGGCGCAGATCTCCTCTATTTTTTGGCCGATGAACAGTTCCGTGTTCAGATTCTGGGCGGTAATCTCCTGAATCATGGCGTTTCTTCCTTTTCTTGGCTCCCCGGTTCTGGAATCTTGGCATGACTTTGCGCGCGATGGTAACAGATGTTCGCGTCAGACTCGAATGCGTCCTGTAATTTAGAATAGATAGCTCAGGTATTTAAAAAAACAGTACGGGGGCATTGACTGCCCGATGAGGATCGCTTTAGACTCGCGCCCGTCCAACCGTAAGGAGGCGGGAATCAGATGACGACGGGGCAGAAAGCCGCATTCGACGTCGAAAAGTATCTTGAGGAACAGACCGCGGAAATCCTGAGACGAATCCAGCGGTTCGACAACAAACTTTACCTGGAATTTGGCGGGAAGCTGATCTTCGATTATCACGCCGCGCGTGTGTTGCCGGGCTTTGACCCCAACGTCAAGATGCGCTTGCTGCAGAAGATTCGGGACAGCATCGAGATCATCCTGTGCATTTACGCGGGCGATATTGACCGCAAGAAGATCCGGGCGGATTTTGGCATCACCTACGACGTGGACGTGCTCAAACTGATCGATGACCTGCGGCGGGACTGGGGGCTGGAAATCACGGCTGTCGTAATCACGCGGTATGAGGACCAGCCTTCGGCGCTGCTGTTCAAGAACAAGCTCGAACGGCGGGGATTGAAGGTCTACACCCATCGTGCGACGAAGGGGTACCCTACAGACGTGGACCTTATTGTCAGCGGGGAAGGGTACGGGCGCAACACGTACATTGAAACGACGCATCCGCTCGTGGTGGTGACGGGACCCGGTCCCGGCAGCGGCAAGCTGGGCACGTGCCTTTCGCAGCTCTATCACGAATACGAGCGGGGCGTGCGGGCCGGATACGCCAAGTTCGAGACATTCCCCATCTGGAACCTGCCGCTGAAACATCCGGTGAACGTGGCGTACGAGGCGGCTACGGCGGACCTGAAGGATGTGAACGTCATCGACCCGTTCCATCTCGAGGCGTATGGCGAAACCTCGGTCAACTATAACCGGGATGTTGAGGCGTTTCCGTTGCTGAGGCGGATTCTGGGAAAGATCACAGGCGAGAAACCGTTCTATCGTTCGCCGACCGACATGGGGGTGAACCGGGTGGGATTCGGCATAGTGGATGAGGATGCCGTGGCCGAAGCCGCGAAGCAGGAAGTAATCCGGCGCGTGCTGCGCTACCGGTGCGAATACATGATGGGCCTTGTGGACCGGGAGACGGTGGAGCGGGTTGAACTCATCATGAACGAACTGGGTGCGCAGGTGGAGGACCGGCGGGTGGTCCGGCCGGCGCGGGAGGCGGCGGAACGGGGGCAACGGAACCATAAAGGCCACGAAGGCGTCTACTGCGGCACGGCCATCGAACTCAAGGACGGCACCATTATCACGGGCAATAATTCGCCGCTGATGCATGCCGCGACCAGCGCCGTACTCAACGCGATCAAGTATCTCGCCGGCATTCCTGACAAGATCCACCTGATTTCGCCCGGGATTCTCGAGGCTATTGGCGACATGAAGCGCGACATGAGGGACGGCAAGAGCATCAGCCTCGACCTGGAAGAGGCGTTGATTGCCGTGGGAGCATCGATCCCGTTGAACAGCGCGACGAAACTGGCGATTGAACAGCTGAAGAACCTTCAGGGGTGTGACATGCACATGACGCATATCCCGACTCCGGGGGATGAGGCGGGGCTGCGGACCCTCGGCGTCAATCTCACCAGCGATTCGCTGTTTTCAACGGAGAGCCTGTACATTACCTGACGGGCCGCGGAAGGCTGGTCTGGTTCCGTTATTGCCCGGCTTGGGGAGCCTGTGGACTTCCGGGTGGCTTCTATTCGCCTCTGCGTGGAAGCGTAGGGGCAGGAATCAGACACATCGGCAAGGGGCATACAGGGGCGGCAGTCAGCGGAAGGAAGCTCCAGATTTCGCGATTTTCCCACGACGCGCAACGGTAGGCGAAAGCCGGAAAAGAGATCTTGACAAAAAGGTCCGAAATACGGTAGAGTTCTGGACAAAGAGGTCCAAAATGATTTCCACGACATCGGAATATGCGCTGCGGGCCCTGATTGAACTGGCCCATCTGGAAGACGGCCAAATCGTGGCCGGCAAGGCGCTTTCCGACGCCGCGGGGATACCAGCGCAGTATCTCTCGAAGATTCTGGCCTCCCTGGGACGGGCGGGAATCATCGACGCGACGCGGGGTTTGCGCGGCGGATACGGTCTGGCGAAACCGGCAAAGGAAATTCTGCTTATCGACGTCATTGAGGTATTTGAGGGCGTGCGCTCCCGTCCCGCTTGCATCCTGGACAAGAACCGCCAGTGTGACAACAGCAATCCGTGTCCGGCGCATGACCGCTTCCAGAGGGCACGGCAGAGTTACTTGAAGTTTCTCGAAGAAACCTCGATAGCGGCTATTGCGAAGCGGAGGACAACCCATTGAAGGCGCAGGATTCAGGGCTCAGAATTCAGGACTTGGGGCGTCGAATGCGGGGGAGAAGCACCGCATGCGCGGCCTCGAAGAGCCAGGCACGCCTTCTGGCGTGCTTGGGGTTACTGGCGGCTCTGCTGACTGCGGCCGCGGGCGGTCAGGAGACGGCGGCGTTCTTCAAAGCGAACTGCGCGAGTTGTCACACGGTCGGCGGCGGGCGGCTGACCGGCCCGGACCTGAAAGACGTCACGCAGCGGAAGGACCGTGAGTGGTTGCGGAGCTTTGTCCTGAATCCTCAGGCCAAGATCAACTCGGGCGACCCATACGCGCTGCAACTCCTGAATGACGCACGCGGCGTGGTCATGCCGCAGGTTGCCGGGCTTACGCCGGAGCGCGTGGATTTTCTCCTGGACTTGCTCGAAGCAGAATCCGCTCTTCCGGAGTCGCAGTTCAAGGGGCAACAGGTCTCGACGGCGGCGTTCACGCCTGCGGACATTTCGCGCGGCCTCGATATCTTTACCGGCCGGCAGCGGTTGGCGGGGGGCGGACCCATGTGCATTTCCTGCCACACGCTGCCCGGGACCGGCGGGCTTGGCGGCGGTTTCATAGGGCCTGACCTGACTCTGGTTTACGAACGGCTGCAAGGGCGCGCGGCGCTGAGCGCGTGGCTTCAGTCCCCTGCGACGCCCACGATGCAATCGGTACTGCGCGCCGCGCCACTGCAACCCGACGAGATACAGGCTCTGGTGGGGCTGTTCGAGGACCGCGCAAAACAAGGCGCGCCCGTGCAGGCGGGCGTGACGCAATTGACGTTTTCGCTCTTGGGGCTCGGGTTGGCCGCCTTGATGCTGGTGCTGTTTGACGTGTTCTGGAAGGGGCGTTTCCGTTCGGTACGGCGGGCCCTGGTGGAAGCATCGAAACTGTGAGGCGCTCTCATGAAAGTACGCAACGCGATACATTGGATAAAAGACGAATGCGACCCGAAGCTGCGCGGCTGGGAAGAGTTTTACCGGAACCGCTGGCAGCACGACAAGGTCGTGCGCAGCACGCATGGCGTGAACTGCACCGGCGGGTGCAGCTGGGCGATCTACGTAAAAGAGGGCATAGTCACGTGGGAAATGCAGCAGCTCGACTACCCCGAATTGCAGGCCGGCATACCGCCGTATGAACCTCGCGGCTGCCAGCGCGGCATCTCGTATTCGTGGTATCTCTACAGCCCGCTGCGCGTGAAATATCCGTACATTCGGGGCGCCCTGCTCGACCTCTGGCGCACGGCCCGGGCGGAATTCGAGGACCCGGTCGATGCGTGGACCTCGCTCGTCGAGAACCCGGCGGCACGGTCGCGCTGGCAGGTTGCCCGTGGCAAAGGCGGGTTCCGCCGCACGACGTGGGACACGGTCCTTGAGATTATGGCGGCGGCGAACATCCACACGATCAAGAAGCACGGGCCGGATCGCATAGCGGGCTTTTCGCCAATTCCGGCGATGTCGATGATCAGCTACGCCGCCGGCGCGCGGCTCATGCAGTTGATGGGGGGCATCTCGTTATCCTTCTACGACTGGTATTGCGACCTGCCCTGTGCATCCCCGGAAACCTGGGGCGAGCAGACAGACGTGCACGAGTCGGCGGACTGGTACAACGCGAAGTTGCTCGCCGTTATGGGCTCGAATTTAAACATGACACGCACGCCCGACTGTCATTTTGCCGCTGAATCGCGCCACAACGGAACCAAAATGTGGGTGTTCGCGCCGGATTTCAACCAGGTGGCCAAATACGCGGACGAGTGGGTTTCGTTGAACGCGGGACAGGACGGCGCGTGGTGGATGGCCGTAAACCATGTCATTCTCAAAGAATTCCACCAGGAGCGGCAGACCCCCTATTTCATCGACTATACGAAGCGTTATACGGACGCGCCGTTGCTCGTTGAGTTGCACCCGACGGAGGAGGCGGACGTGTACCGGCCCGGCCAGTTGTTGCGGGCGAACCGCCTCAGCGGGTACGCGGGCGTCGAGAACGGCGACTGGAAGTTCCTCATGTGGGATGAAACGGAGAACCGGCCCAAAATGCCTATGGGAACGGCTGGTTTCCGCTGGGGGGAAGAAAAAGGCAAGTGGAACCTGAAACTCGAAGACGGGCAGGACGGCAGCGTTATCGCGCCCGCCCTGACCTTCCTTGATTCGCCGGACATAACCGTGCTGGCGCAATTCGACGACTTCAGCGCCGGTGACGAAGTCACGCGCGGCGTGCCGGTGAAGCGTATCGAGACGGCTTCGGGACAGGAAGTGCTCGTCACGACCGTGTATGACCTGCTGATGGCCCAGTATGGCGTGGCGCGCGGTCTCAAAGGCGAGTACCCGCGAAGCTACGATGACGAAGCGCCCTACACTCCTGCATGGTCTGAGAAATACACGGGGATGAGCCGTGACATGGTCATTCGCTTTGCGCGCGAGTGGGCGACGACCGCGGAACTGACCAAGGGCAAGTGCACAATCATCATTGGCGCCGGCATCAATCATTGGTATCACGGCAACCTCATGTACCGCGCCGGGATCAACGCGCTCATGTTCTGCGGCTGCGTCGGCGTGAATGGCGGTGGCCTCGCGCACTACGTCGGCCAGGAGAAGCTGGCGCCGGGCGAATCATGGGCAAGCATCGCGCTGGCGAAGGACTGGTATCCGCCGTCCCGCGTGCAGAATGCGCCCAGTTGGCATTACGTACACACGGACCAGTGGCGCTACGAGCGGTCATTTACGGATTACCACACCGTGCCGCGGCATCAGCCGCCGGATTCGCTCGCGACGGGACACACGATGGACGTGCAGGTGCGCGCCGTGCAGTCGGGCTGGCTGCCTTTCTACCCGCAATTCAACAAGAATCCCATTGCGTTAGTGAAAGAAGCGCGCGCGGCGGGGGCGGACACGGAAGAAAAGGTCATTCAGCATGTCATTGGCGAATTGAAGTCGGGCGCACTCCGCTTTTCCGTTGAAGACCCCGATGCGGCTGAGAACTGGCCGCGCGTCTGGTACATCTGGCGCGGGAACGCGCTCATGGCGAGTTCGAAAGGCCACGAGTATTTCCTCAAGCATTACCTGGGCACACATACGAACGCGATCGCCGAGGACATGGCGGAAGGGTCCGTCAATGAGGTCGTTTGGCATAAGGACGCGCCGAAGGGGAAGATGGACCTCGTCGTCGATCTCAATTTCCGCATGGACACGTCTGCACTCTATTCGGACATCGTGTTGCCCGCGGCGACCTGGTACGAAAAAGCGGACCTGAACTCGACCGACATGCACAGCTTTATACATCCTCTGTCGGCCGCGGTGCCGCCGTGCTGGGAATCGAAAAGCGACTGGCAGATCTTTCAGGCAATTGCGAAGAAATTCTCGGAACTGGCGGAGAGGCATTTCCCGGAACCGGTACCGGACCTCGTGGCGACGCCGCTTTCGCACGACAGCGCCGCTGAGATCGCGCAGCCGGACCTCAAACACTGGAAGACCGGCGAAGTAGAGGCCACTCCCGGCAAGACCATGCCCGACTTGAAGGTCGTTTCGCGCGATTACAGGAGTTTGTACCGGCAGTATATCGCCTTCGGGCCGATGGCGTGGAAGAACGGGCTTGGTGCACACGGAACACACTACGCCATCGATGATTTCTACGAGGAAGCGCTTGAGAGACTGCCCAGCGTCCAATATGGCGACCAGAGACTGCTTTCATTGAAGGGCGACGAGGACGTCTGCAACATTATCCTCGAATTCGCCACTGTCACGAACGGGGAACTTTCCTACCGTTCGTACAAGAACATGGAAGAGAAAGTCGGCCTGCCGCTGACGCACCTGGCCGAAAAATCCCGGTCATTCCGGGTGAATTACAAGGGTCTGCAAACCCGGCCGCACCGATTTGTTAACAGCCCGATGTGGTCCGGGCTCATCGAAGACCGGCGGCCCTATTCGCCGTTCACGTATAACGTCGAGGCGCTGGTGCCGTGGCGCACGCTTACCGGCCGTCAGCATTACTATCTCGATCACCCGTTGTACCTGCAATACGGCGAGCACCTGCCGACGTA